>CBFIHY010000032.1:0-11952 GCA_965662315.1 Alphaproteobacteria bacterium | reverse complement strand
CATTGCGTCGCCGGTATTGGCAGCCAGCCGGTGCTTTGAAAATCATCTTGGCGCAATTGCCCGCTCGCGGCCCAGACCAAATATTGCGTCCGATTGCATAAAATCAGTCCGCGCTCGTCAGATTCATTGCGCACGGTTTGAATGAGCTTGCGCATCAGCTCATTGCCTTTCAGATTGCTGTTGACGCCGAAGCGCAGCTTGTAAGCGCCTTCTGCTTCGCGTGTGCGCTCGCCGCCATAGCCATCAACCGTGCCGATATCATATTGCAAATCCGATAAAAGCCGTTGCACACCGGCCACGCGTGCACGGCGTCTGCCGAAATCATTTTTCTCGGTAAACGTCACCAGCCGTCGACCGCGGCCATCGGCCACCGGCGCGAAATCGGCTTCAACATAACCGCGCCGCCGACAATTACGACGCCCCTCAACTGAGAAGCTTTCATTTTCAGCCGCCACGCAAAACCGCTCACTGCCGTCAAATACCAGACCTTCGCCGGCATGCGCCGGATCGGATTTGCCATATACATAAGCTTGCGCGTCATCCGGCATATCCGACAACGCCTCTTTGCATTCGCCGGGATTTATATTGAACCAGCCCTCGGTTTTACTGGCCACGCCTTGTCGGGTCGCCGCCGCCACTTGCAGCACATAAGAGGTTTCATTGCATAGCCGCAAAGCCGCCTGCGCGCTGGCCGGTATAAAAAGCGGGCTGCTCAAAACGGCCAAGAAAAGCAAGCTGCGAGATAAGCGAGACATATTATCCAACTTATTCAACCAGCGTGCCGGCGCCCAGCGCGGTAAATAATTCCAGCAAAACGGCATGCGGCACGCGGCCATCCAAAATCGCCGTCGCACCGACCCCGTCTTTTACCGCCTGCATGGCGGTTTCAAGTTTCGGTATCATGCCGCCTTGCGCGGTGCCGTTTTTAATCAGCGTCATCGCTTGGCGGCGGGTCAGGCGTTCAATTAAAGCGCCTTTTTTATCTTTCACCCCATCGACATCGGTCAGCATTAATAAGCGCTCTGCCTGCAAAGCAGCGGCAATCGCGCCGGCTGCCGTATCGGCATTCACATTCAGCGTCTGGCCACTGGCCGAGGTCGCAATCGGGGCAATCACCGGAATGATATTCGAGGCCAGCATGGTGTCCAGCACCTCGCTATTGACCTTTTCGGGGGTGCCGACAAAGCCCAGATTAACCGCTTTTTCAACATTTGATTTCGGGTCTTTGGCGCGGGTTTTGGTTTTTTTCGCAACCAGCAAATTGCCGTCCTTGCCCGATAGGCCGACCGCCATGCCACCGGCTTCGTTTAACGCGGTGACAATTTCTTTATTGATTGCGCCGGCCAGCACCATTTCCACCACTTCAATGGTTTGTGCATCGGTAACGCGCAGGCCGTTTTGAAAGCGGCTTTTAATATTCAGCCGCTCCAGCATGGCAGCAATTTGCGGGCCGCCGCCATGCACCACCACCGGATTGATACCGGCTTGTTTCAACAACACCACATCATTGGCAAAGCTTTTCGACAGCGCAGCATCGCCCATTGCGTGGCCACCGAATTTAATCACCACGGTTTTTTTGTCATAAAGCTGCATGAAAGGCAGCGCTTCGGTCAGCACATGCGCTTGCTTCAGCCAATCTGCCGAGCTTGCCGCTCCGCCTGTATTTTTTGTCCGTCCTGCCATGATAACTCCGGCTCGTTCAAACGCCCTTATATCCCAATTCGTCGAGATCAACCAGACTTGCAATGGCGGCGCGCACGGCGCCAATACCATCGCCTTTTTCGCTGGAGGTGGCGATGATGTCGGGATGTGCCGCCGGTCGTTTCAGCAATGCGTCTTTGGTCGCCGTGATGATTTTATCAAGCGCACCTTTTTTCAGCTTATCGGTTTTGGTCAAAACAATCTGATAAGAAACCGCGGCGACATCGAGGTCATCCATCATCGCCATATCGTTCGGCTTCAACCCATGCCGGCTATCGACCAGCACAAAGACGCGGCGCAAATTCGGTCGCCCGCGCAAATATTGATTGAGCAAAATATTCCAAGCGGCGATTTTCGATTTGCTTTCGCGCGCATAGCCATAGCCCGGCAAATCAACCAACCAAGCAGCACCATCATTGCGTTGCGGGGCCAGCATGAAAAAGTTCAGCTCTTGTGTCCGGCCCGGCGTATTGGACGTGCGCGCCAAGGCCTTGGTGCCGGTCACCGCATTAATCAAGGATGATTTGCCGACATTGGAACGACCGGCAAAGGCAATCTCAATGCGGTCAGCCGGTGGCAGCGCCTCTAGCGCAACCACGCCGAGACGAAATTCAGTGCCCTGTGCCAGCAGCCAACGGCCGGCTTCCAGAAATTTATCCGTCTGATCCGTCATCTGCGCCGCCTTTCGCTGCGGCTTTGCGCTTCAGTCCGAGATTGGCCAAAAGCTCAATCTCAACGCCGTGACGGCGCATAATATAGCCCTGCTGCAGCAAGGAGAGGAAATTGTTCCACGCCCAGTAAATCACCAGACCGGCCGGGAAACCGGCCAGAATAAAGGTGAAGAAAATCGGCAAAATCTGAAACATCCGCGCCTGTATCGGGTCCGGCGGTGGCGGGTTCATCTGCATTTGCACAAACATGGTCAAGCCCATCAGCAATGGCCAAACGCCGATCAGCAAAAAGCTCGGCACGTCATAAGGCAACAGGCCGAACAGATTGAAAAGCGAGGTCGGGTCGGGGGCCGATAAATCTTGAATCCAAGCGAAAAACGGCTGATGGCGCATATCAATGGTGACGAACAGCACTTTATAGATAGAGAAAAATACCGGAATTTGAATCAATATGGGCAGGCAGCCGGCCAGCGGATTGAGTTTTTCCTCGCGATAAATTTTCAGCAATTCCTGCTGTTGCTGCTGCCTATCATCTTTATATAATTCGCGAATTTGCAGCATGCGCGGCTGCAATTTTTTCATCTTCGCCATAGTCTCATAAGAACGATTGGCGAGCGGGAAGAAAGCCAGCTTGATAAGCACGGTAACCATCAAAATCGACAGTCCATAATTGCCCAGCCAGTCATAAAATAAATGCAAAGCCCGGAACATTGGCTTGGTCAGGAAGTAAAACCAGCCCCAATCAATCAGCAAGTCAAAGCGCGTTGCCCCCGCATCGGCATAGCCATCAACCACATCGACGCGCTTGGCGCCGGCGAAAAAGCCGCTTGTCGTCTCAAGTTTCTGGCCCGGTGTCAGTCTTTGACCGCTCAGCAAAAAATCGCTGCGATAAACCGGCTCGCCACCGACCAGACCATTGATTTGCGGGGCCACACGACCGGTAAAGCGGCCGGTGAAATTTTCCCCTTGCGGTGGAATAAGCGCGGCGGCCCAATATTTATCGGTAATACCCAGCCAGCCTTGTTGCGCAGTCTGCTTAATCGGCCCGTCTTCGATAAGCTCGCCATAACCGATTTCGCTCAAACCTTCTTCTTCGCCGAAATAGCCAATCGGCCCTTCATGCAAAATAAACAAATCGGTCAGCTTCGGCGTGCCGGTGCGGGTAATTTGCCCGAATGGATAAAGGGTAATCGCCTCATTAGAGCCATTTTCAGCCGTTTGGGTGATGGAAAACATAAAGTTTTCATCGACCGAGATTTTTTGCGTCAGCCGCACGCCTTCCGGCGTTTCATGGGCCAAGACGACCGGATTGCCCGGGCGCAACACATCGCCTGACGCGATTTGCCAGACCGTGTCATCGCTCGGCAAGGTGATTTTGCTGTCCGCGGCGGCGACAAAACCGTGCTTGGCTTGCCAATGGCCGTTTTCGCCCTCGCGCTGCAACAGACGCTGGCGCGGTGCATTTTCCTCGGCCGTTGCGCCATAAGCGGTCAAAATCAAATCATCAAAGCGGGCTCCCATCAGCGCAATTGAACCGCTTAATTGCGGCGTCTCAATACGCAAACGCGGCGCATTGGCAAAAGCGGCGCTCACCGGTTGCGCTTTCGCCGGCTTTTGTGCTGTCGGCTGCGGTGCCCCGCTCAGGCTTTGCGGCGCGGCAGACGGGTCCAGCCCATCAGCCCTGGCTGGCGTGTCTGTTCCTGTTATTGCCGGATTGGCCGCCGTGCCGTCCGTCTGTTGTGCTGTTTCAGCCAGTGCTTGCTGGCGCGCGCGCTCTGCTTCCAAACGCGGTTCAGTAACGAAAAATTGCCAGCCCAGCAAAACCGCCAAGCTTAAAAGTATCGCCATCAGAAAATTATTCTGTTCATTCATCGCTTTCGGTCCTGTCACTATCCGGCGTTATCGGCCTGTCTTTAACGGGGTTATCTTTGGATTGGTGTACGGCTTTCAACGCTGAACGTAAATCTTTCTCGAGAGCCTGCCAAGGGCGAAGCGCGGTATGCACGCGCCCGATCATCACATAATCAAATCCGGCCATGCCATGGCGCGGTAAAATGCTTTGAGACAAGGCGCGTAACCGGCGACGCACGCGATTGCGTATCACCGCATTGCCGACTTTTTTGCTGGCGGTCAGGCCGAAACGAATGGGTGTTGGTGATATTTCATCAGGCTCGCGCCGGCGCGCCTGCAAAACCAGCCCGCGTCGCACTTGCTTTTCGGCTTTTGCGGCAGCCAAAAACAAGCGCCGTACGCGCAAATTGGACAGCGCGTGTCGGGCCTCACTCATTGGCTGAAATGTCAGGCAGCTGCTAGGCAGACAGGGTTTTGCGACCGCGGGCGCGGCGACGGGCCAACACCAAACGGCCATTTTTCGTGGCCATGCGGGAACGGAAACCATGCCGGCGTTTACGCACCAGATTGCTCGGTTGAAAAGTTCTTTTCATTGTCCCACTCCTTGGCTGTCAAATTGTGGCTTCTAAATCGATACGCAGAAAATTAACAAATTCCTGCTGAAATCCTTGTATATGTTGGGCGGATGTAGCTAATAAATGAGATAAAGTCAATCACCGAAAGGCTTATCCCAATGTCACAAAAACCCGAGGCTGAAAGCCCGCAAGAAGAAAAACAACAAACCGGAAAAGCGCGCTGGCTGGTGGCTGCCGTTTTTGCCGCTTTGGTAATCGGCTTTTTTGCCTTTGACCTTGATAGCCAGATAAGTTTTGAAGGGCTGGCCGCCAATGAAGCGGCCCTCAAACAAGCGGTTGCGGATAATTTCATGCTCACGGTTTTGGCTTATATGGCGGTTTATATCGCCGCCGTCGCCTTGTCTTTGCCGGGCGCGGTTTGGCTCAGCTTGGCCGGCGGTCTCATGTTCGGCACGGTGCAAGGTGGTATTATTATCGTCACCGCTGCCAGCCTCGGCGCATGCGGGCTTTTTGTGGCGGCGCGTTATGTGGTCGGCGATATATTGCGCGCCAAAGCGGGCCCTGCTTTGGCCAATTTTGAGGCTTCGTTCAATCGCGATGCCATGTCTTATATGCTGATATTGCGGCTGTTGCCGATTTTTCCGTTTTTCATTGTCAATCTCGGGGCCGCCTTGGTCGGGGTGCGGTTTTCGGTTTTTGCCGTCACCACATTTTTCGGCATTATGCCGGGCAGTTTCGTTTTTGCCTCTATCGGCAATGGCATTTCGGTTCTCTTGCAAGCAGGTGAGCGGCCGGATTTGAGCATTATGAGTTCACCGGAAATTATCTTGCCGCTCTTGGCCCTTGCGCTATTGTCAGCGCTGCCGATTATATGGCGGCGGCTGCAAAATAAAGGGCCGAAAAATACAGGAGACGGCACGCAATGAGTGGTGCGATTAAAACCGATATTTGTGTCATTGGCGGCGGTTCGGGCGGCCTTTCAGTGGCGGCCGGGGCCGCGCAAATGGGTGCACAAGTGGTGCTGGTGGAAGGCCATAAAATGGGCGGCGATTGCCTGAATTATGGCTGTGTTCCGTCCAAAGCTTTACTGGCCGCCGCCGATCGCGCCTTTGCCGGTCACAGCAATAAGGCTTTTGGTATTGCCGCGTCGCGCCCGAAAGTCGATTTTGCCGCCGTGATGGCGCATGTGCGTGAAACCGTTGAAGCGATTGAACCGGTGGATAGTGTTGAACGCTTTGCCGGTCTTGGCGTCCATGTGATTGAAGAAACCGGCAAATTTATCGACCGTAAAACCTTGAAAGCGGGCAAATATACCATCACCGCCAAGCGGTTTGTCATCGCCACCGGGTCGCAAGCCGCGATACCCGATATTCGCGGGCTGAAATCCGTGCCTTATCTGACCAATGAAACGATATTTTCACTGACCCGCCAGCCGAAACATTTATTGGTGCTGGGCGGTGGGCCGATTGGCGCAGAAATGGCGCAAGCTTTTCGCCGCTTGGGCAGTGAGGTAACGATTTTGGAAGCGGCGCATATATTAAGTCGCGAGGATGAAGAATTATCGGCGCATGTCAAAAGCCAGCTTTTGGAAGATGGCGTTCATCTGCGCGAAGGCGTGCGCATTGACGCGGTCTCAGCCAGCGGCAAAGGGGCGCGCGCGAAAATTACCGTCACTTTGCAAAATGGTGAAAAAATCAGCGGTGATGATTTGCTGGTCGCGGCCGGTCGCAAAGCCAATATCGCTTCATTGGACGCAGAAAAAGCCGGTGTCATATTAAGCGACGGTCCGCATAAGCATGTTTTGGTGGATAAACGTTTGCGCACTAAAAACCGCAAAATCTTTGCCATTGGCGATGTTAATGGTGGGCCGCAATTCACCCATGCGGCGGGTTATCAGGCGGGGCTGATTATCCGCAATATTTTGTTTTTCTTGCCTGCAAAGGTCAATTATACCGCCTTGCCGCGCGTTACTTATACCAATCCCGAATTGGCGGCAGTCGGTCTCAGTGAAGCGCAAGCGCGTGAAAAATTTGCCGCTGTTAAAATATTGCGGTGGCATTTTGATGAAAACGATCGCGCCCGCGCCGAGCGCGATATGCGCGGCATGGTGAAAATCATCACCACGCGCAATGGCCGCATTTTAGGCGCGGCGATTGTCGGCAAAGGGGCGGGCGATTTATTGGCCCCATGGAGCATGGCACTCGCACAAGGTCTGCCGATTTCGGCGATGGCCGGTGTGATAGCCCCCTATCCGACACGCGGCGAAGCGTCCAAAAGAGCTGCCGGTGATTATTATACGCCAACCTTATTTGGGCCGCGCACCCGCAAAATAGTCGGGCTTTTATCTTTCCTCCGCCGTTAACCTTTTGTTAAGCTTTAGTTTGTAAAGCTTAACAATGGGTATTTTGCGTATGTTAGAGAAACCTCGTCACGCCGTGCGGTTACCGACTTTGCCGCGGCAAGTCATTTTTCTCGCCATTGGTCTTTTCTCCGCCGGCTTGTTCTTTGTCATGCCGTATATTTATGCCGAATGGCTGAACCGCAATATGGCGGAAACCCACGGTTTGGCCGAGATTATGGTCAAAATGACTGAAACGACGAGGGACACGGCCAGTGACACGGCCAGTGACACGGCCAGTGACATGGATTGGCAGGCCATGCGCGAAAGCCGGTCTTTACGGATGTCAGGCATTAATGTCACAAAGCCCGATACCGGCGAGGCTGAGTTAATTTGGTTGGTGGTCAGCCCACAACCCGGCGAAATAAGCCGCACCATTGATTTGACACAAACCGGCGTGTTTGACGGCGTTCGCAATTTATTATGGCTGCTGGCGACGCCTTCAGACACACAATTTTCCATTTATAACGGTCAGACCGGTGCATCGCAGGAGATACGCGCCATTGCTACGGTCGGTGTATGGCACGAATATATGCTCGGCATTTATATTCGTATTTTTATCGCTTTTCTTGGCATCTGCATTCTCTTCACCATTTTCTTTAGCTTGTTTTTCCGTCGTTTGATGCTGGAATCCTTGGATGATTTGTTTATCCGGCTCTATGGCAGCGCGGCGATGGATGTTTCTGACCCCAATGATACGCGGTCTCTGCTCGCCTCTTTGGATGCGTTTCAAGACCGCATGCGCCAGCATGTTGACGAACAAGCGCGGCTTGCCGCATTGGGCGCCGGGGCCAGTTTTTTGGCGCATGATATCCGCAATATGCTTGCCAGCCTGCAATTAAACGCTGAGCAATTAATGCAATTGCCGGGCGAAAAAGAGCAGCGCATCGGTAAAAGGCTGTCGACAGCGGTCGAGCGCAGTCTGTCTCTGGTTGAATGGGCGGCGCTTTATACCAGTGATAAGCGTGAAAATTTGGATGTGCAGCGCCAAAAATTGCGGCCGATTATTGCCGATGCGTTGAATTTTGTGCGCTTGCACGACCCGCGCCGCCGCGTGCAATTGGTCAATGATTGTTTGGCCAATGTCGAAGTGGTCGCTGAGCGGACTTTAATGTTTCGGATTTTATTCAATTTGGCCCTTAATGCGGTGCAGGCGATGAAGGGGCAAAAGCAAATGCAACAAATTCGTATTCGCGCGTCCAGCGATGATGAAGCCTGCATTATTCGGGTCAGCGATACCGGCCCCGGCTTGCCCGATGCCGATCGGGGTAATTTGTTGATACCGCATATGGGCGGTGTCGGGCGTCCCGACAGCACCGGCTTGGGGCTGAAAATCGTGACGGATTTGGCCAGCTGGCATGGTGGACGCTTGGATATTATTCATAGTGACGGGCATGGCACGCAATTTCAAATTACGCTGCCGCATGAAACGCCGGGCGCGCCGCGTGATGAAAGTGCCGAGACCGAAGCTTTACCGGTTTCTTAAAATCGCCGTCAGGCAGTGTGCTTGACCGCATCTTGTTGCCACTTTAGCGTCGCTTGATATATCAGTGATGCACGCAGCAAAACCCGACGGAGAGCGATATGACGCCCGGCCCTAAAAATCTGATTACCGATATTGCCGGCCTTAAAGTCGGCCATGCGATTGATGACGCCGTGCGCACCGGCGTTAGCGTGATTGTGCCTGATGCGCCGGCGGTGATTGCCGCCAATATTGCAGGCGGCGGGCCGGGGACGCGCGAAACCGATGCGCTGAACCCCAGCAGCTTGGTTGAGAAAGCCGATGCAGTGGTTTTGTCGGGCGGCTCGGTTTACGGGCTGGATGCCGCTTCCGGTGTCACCGCTGCCATGGGCACCGCCGGTCGCGGTTTTCCGACCGGCGCGCCGCAACCGTCACCGATTGTGCCGGCGGCGATATTGTTTGATGTCGCCAATGGCGGCAATAAGGCATGGGGGGCAACACCGCCCTATAATGATTTGGGCCGCGCCGCTTATGCCGCCCTATCGGATGATTTTCAATTGGGCAATCAAGGCGCCGGCTATGGTGCGCAGGCCGGTCAGCTCAAAGGCGGTCTTGGCAGCGCGTCGATTGCGATAAATGATAATGTGCAAGCCGGTGCAATGATTGCCGTTAACCCGCTCGGCGCGGTGGTTGACGAGGCCGGTCGGTTTTGGGCGCAACCAATGGCGCTGGCACATAAGGGCGCGCCGGAATTTGGGTTGCCAAGCCTGCAATCACAAGCCGCGAATATGGCGTGCCATCCCATGCAGGGTTCGAAATTGGCCGGTGCCTTCCAAAATACCAGCATTGGCATTGTTGCTGTGGCGGCTGATTTAACGGTTGGCGAAGCGGAGCGGGTGGCGATTATGGCGCAAGACGGATTGGCCCGCGCCATTCGCCCGATACATTCGCCGTTTGATGGTGATGCGATTTTTGTGCTGGCCATGGGCACACAGAAATTGGCACCACAAGATGCGCAGCGTCCTCTGGCTTTGGCAGAGCTTGGCGCGTTAGCCGCCGATTGCGTGTCGCGCGCGGTGGCGCGCGCCGTGTTCGAGGCTGAAACATTGGGCGATATGATCAGCTATCGCGATCGTTTTCAGCAATAATCAATCTTTTCTTGCAATCGGACGGGCCAGCCCTTACAAACCGTTGCGACGCACCGGTAGCTCAGCTGGATAGAGCACTTGACTACGAATCAAGGGGTCGGGAGTTCGAATCTTCCCCGGTGCGCCATTAACAAGTTTCAAGTCCCGTGTTTCACGGTCCAAACCATTGATCTTCAAGCATATTTGTTTGAGGAGCAGAAATCATGGTTTCTATGGCAGACCAGATGGTAGACCAAAATGCGACATAGCTGACCAGGCGGCGGGGTGTTCATTACTACTATACGCGGCGCATTCCAAAGGAACTTCAAAAGCGATTAGGGAAAGAGCGGATTGTTGTTTCGCTTAAGACGAAGTCGCGCCGCAAGGCTGTTTTTTCGGGAACCTCGGGGGCATCACCTTTTCAGTTCATATGTGACTGCCGGCGTCAACTTCCTCAATAGTTTTGCGTGTAAGCTCTAGCGGCGGATAAACCTCCTCATCCAAGGCACTGACCGCCTCATAATGATGGAGGAAAACGCGCCCGCTCAGTTGCGCCAGAAAATCATTGCGCTCAAGCCGGTCTTCAACCGGCCCTTTCACCTCACTGAGGTGAAGCGCGATGCCGGCCTTAGACAGCGTAGCGTTCAGCGCCTGCAATACATCCAAAGCGGAGCCATCAATCTGACTGACCGAGACGCAGTTCAAAACCACATGCTTCAGCGCCACTCGCTCGCTCATCCGTTCCTCTATGAAACGCTGCAGGTGAACCGCATTGGCAAAAAACAGGTTTTCATCAACCCGCAAAGATAAAAGCTGCGGACTGGTGACGACTTTGTGGCGCAGCACATTACGAAAATGCTGCGTCTGCGGCACTTGGCCAATCTCGGCAATATGCGGCTGACTGCTTTTCAATAAATACAGCACCACTGATGCCAGTGCGCCGGTTGCGACGCCGACTTCAACACCAGCGCTCAGCGTGACGGCAATGGTCAAAGCAGCGGCTGCGAAATCTGATTTGGAATAGACCCAGCTATGTTTCAGCGTAGCAAAATCAACCAAAGCTAAAACTGCGA
Organism: Alphaproteobacteria bacterium; assembly: GCA_965662315.1. Taxonomy (GTDB): domain Bacteria; phylum Pseudomonadota; class Alphaproteobacteria; order RS24; family RS24; genus UBA8337. Next base: position 1,094 of record CBFIHY010000032.1, on the reverse strand, counting down.
CAATAATCGTGGCGGCCAAAATCGCCTTGGGCAGGAAATATAAAAACGGTGTGAAATAAACGGTTGCCAGCGCGATACCGATGGCAGTCAGGCCACCGGCTGCGGGCGTTGCAGCACCGGCGTCAAAATTGACCACTGAGCGGGCAAAACCGCCGGTCACTGGATAACCACCCGATAATGAAGATAAAATATTGCCACTGCCCAAACCCAAAAGCTCTTGATTGGGGTCGATTTTTTGGTTTTTACGCGCGGCCAAAGTGCGCGCCACAGAGACGGATTCGACAAAGCCGATGATGGAAATCATGAACGCCGGCAAAATAAGCGCACTCATTAGCGCCGTATCAAATTGCGGCACGGCTAATTTCGGCAAGCTATTGGGAATATCGCCGACAATCGGCAAGGCTGTTTGCAAGCCGAAATATTGCACTGCACCAATGGCAGCAAAGATAGCCGCCAAGGGGCCTGCTTTGGCCAGCGTGCGCGCCAAGCTGCTTGGTAGGCCGGTTTTTCGCAAAGCCGGCTCCAAATGACTGCGGCTCCAAAACAGAAATAAAATCGCCGGTACGCCGAAATAAATTGCCGTCCGGTTCATCTGCCCAAGCTGCCCATATAGCGATTGCCCGATCTCCAATAGCGAATGACCGGACGCATCAACCCCTAAAATATGTTTCAGCTGGCTGACCGCGATGATGATGCCCGACGCGGTGATAAAACCGGACACCACCGGATGACTTAGAAAATCTGCCAGAAAGCCCAAGCGCAAAAGGCCCATCAGCAGCAAAATCGCGCCCGATAAAAACGCTAACATAATGGCCGCCGCTAAATAGTCGGCTGTGCCGCTTGCCGCTATTTGCCCGACCGCGGCCGCTGTCATCAGCGATACCACTGCCACCGGCCCGACCGCCAAAGCGCGGCTGGTACCAAAAATCATATAGCCGATAAGCGGCAATATCGAGGCGTAAAGGCCGATATGGGGTGGCAGTCCGGCCAATAGCGCGTAAGCCAAAGATTGCGGGATAAGCATAATCGTGACAATGACCGCAGCAAGGCTATCATCAGACAAATCCTCGCGGTTATAATGCCGTCCCCAGTCG
>CBFIHY010000031.1:0-12063 GCA_965662315.1 Alphaproteobacteria bacterium | reverse complement strand
CGCGCTTTGCGCGAAGCCTATCCGGGCGTGCCGATTGTTACTTATGTCAATACATCCGCGGCGGTGAAGGCCGAGAGCGATGTTTGTTGCACCTCATCCAATGCGGTGAAAATCGTCAATGGCATGGGGGCTGACCGGGTTTTGTGCATTCCGGATGAATATCTGGCGCAAAATATCGCCAAAGAAGCGGATGTCGAAGTGATTGCCTGGAAGGGCCGTTGCGAAGTGCATGAATTATTCACCGCTGAGGAATTGCAGCAATATCGCGAAGACGATCCGGGACTGAAAATCATCGCGCATCCCGAATGCAAACCCGATGTGTTGGACGAAGCTGATTTTTCCGGCTCGACCTCAGCGATGATTAAATGGGTCAGCGATAACCAGCCCGACCGCGTGATGATGGTGACTGAATGTTCGATGAGCGACAATATTGCGGTTGAAAATCCGCAGGTTAATTTTGTTCGCCCGTGCAATCTATGCCCGCATATGAAGCAAATCACCTTGCCGAAAGTGCTGGAAGCGATGGTGCTGAACCGCACCGAAATCTCTGTTGACGCCGATATCGCCGATAAGGCGCGCGCGGCCGTTGAGCGGATGATTGAACTGAGCAAATAAGCTTTACGAAAAGGCAAATTATGACCCGCGCTCAAGGCAATATTATTGACGTCGGTGATGTGCTGATTGTCGGTGCCGGATTGGCCGGTCTGTTTACCGCCCTCAAATTAGGGCCGCGTCCGGTCACAATATTGGCCGCCGGAAAGCGCAATAAGGGCACTGCCAGCAAATGGGCGCAAGGCGGCATTGCTGCTGCTATTGGCCCTGATGACAGCGCCGCCCATCATGCACAAGATACGATTAATGCCGGTGCCGGTCTGGTTGACGGTGCCATTGCGCATATGGTGGCCGAAGAAGCCGCCGATCGCATTGATGATTTGGAAAAACTGGGCGTTGCTTTTGACCGCAATGAAGACGGCACATTCGCGCTTGGCCGCGAGGCGGCGCACAGCTTTGACCGCATTATCGGCACGCAAGGCGACCGCAGTGGACGCGAGATTATGCGCGCGCTTTTACAACGCGCCGATGCCAGCCCATCGATTTCTTTTCTCGAAGGCTATGCCGCTTATGAATTGGCGGTAGAAGATGGCCGCGTCGTCGGTGTGTTTGCCCGACCCGCCGGCAGCACCGCCTTATCCGGCCCGCTATTGATACGCGCCCGTGCAACCATTATGGCCACCGGCGGCATTGGTCATCTTTATGGCGTTACCACCAATCCGCGCGGGGCCAATGGCGAAGCTTTGGCGATGGCAGCACGCGCCGGTGCGGCGATTGCCGATGCCGAATTTGTGCAATTTCACCCCACGGCACTGACCGGCCCGTTTTCAAATGGCAGCGCCCCTGCCCCTTTGGCGACCGAGGCTTTACGCGGCCAAGGCGCGATATTGGTTGATGGCAATGGCCATCGGTTTATGCCCGATATTGACCCGCGCGGGGAATTGGCGGCGCGTGATATTGTGGCGCGCGGCGTGTTTACCAAAATTCAAGAAACCGGTTCTGTCGGGCTTGATTTGCGCCCGGGCGGATTGGCCGCGCGGCTTGATAAAAGCTTCCCGACGGTGGCCAAAGAATGTGCCAAAGTTGGCATTGACCCGACCAAAACCCCTTTACCGGTTGCACCGGCCACGCATTTTCATATGGGCGGCATTAAAACCGACACTTCCGGCCGCACCAGTTTGAGCGGGCTATGGGCGTGCGGTGAAGTGGCCTCAACCGGCTTGCACGGGGCCAATCGATTGGCCAGTAATTCATTGCTGGAAGCTTTGGTATTCGGCGCGCGCATCGCCACGGATATCAATAATATCATTCCTCATTCGACGACCGCGCAACCGGCCAACCCAATGACCGAAGCGGCGGCCGATATGGACGTGCTGGCCCCGATGACCGAAAGGCTGCGGCACTTAATGAGCCGCCATGTCGGGGTTGTGCGCGAGGCAGCAGGATTAATTCATACATTGCATGAATTGGAACGTTTGCAGCGTGCTGCACAAGGCGCCGCACCATTCGCCAATATGGTTTTGGCCGCACAATTCATCACCATGGCTGCGCTGCTACGCGAAGAAAGCCGCGGCGGCCATGCGCGCAGTGATTTTCCGGCGACCGCCGCATCAGCCCATTCCGTGCTGACATTGAGCGGCTTAAATGACGCCTATGACGGCTTGCCGAAACCGTCAATAGATGGCGCTGCGGCTTACGCGGCTGATACAATAAAAGCCCGATAGGACCCGCCATGCACCAAATCAGCGAGACCCTGACCCCTTTGCCACCCATGATGGTTAAGAAATTGGTCAAAGACGCTTTGGCCGAAGATTGGGGCCGCAGCGGCGATGTAACCTCGCAAGCGGTCATTCCGAAAGCGGCAAGAGCGCATGCAGTTATTCGCGCCCGCGAAAACGGCGTACTGGCCGGCATGGATTTGGTCACGGCGGCATTTTTGGCCAGCCGCAGCGGTTTGGAAATTTCGCGCCATATGGAAGATGCCGACAGGCTGGCCGCCGGAGATGAAGTGGCCACCATTAAAGGCCCGGCCCGCGCCTTATTGGCGGCTGAGCGCGTGGCGTTGAATTATCTCGGTCATATGTCCGGCATTGCCAGTAAAACCGCTCATTTGGTCGGGCTTGTCGCGCATACAAAAGCGAAAATTTGCGACACGCGCAAAACCACGCCGGGATTACGCGCCGCTGAAAAATATGCGGTGCGCGCCGGTGGCGGGGCCAATCATCGCTTCGGGCTGGATGATGCGATTTTAATCAAAGACAATCACATTGCCGTGGCCGGAGGCATTACCGAGGCCTTGAAAGCGGCACAAGCCGAAGCCGGTCACATGCTGGCGATTGAAATTGAGGTTGATACGCTGACGCAGTTGGAAGAAGCCTTGGCGGCCAATGCGCGCATTGTTTTGCTGGATAATATGGAGCCGGATGAATTGAGCGAAGCGGTGCGGTTAAATAAAGGCCGCGCCGTTTTGGAAGCCTCGGGCCGTGTATCGGAGGAAACCGTGGTCGGCATTGCCGAAAGCGGGGTCGATTATATTTCCGTCGGTGCGATTACCCATTCAGCGCTGACGCTTGATTTGGGTTTGGATATCGATATTTCCTAAAACGACCCGACCCTATGGTCATTATAAAAAATATGCCGGCCGATTTGTGTCAGCTTGACCATTGAACGGTTCCAATAGGGATCGACATAATCGGCATGATAATGGGTCGCTTGCGAGGTTGCCGGACCTGCGCGAAAAGACACCAGCTTATTGCCCGCCACGCGCAATGCCTGTCGCCATAAACCGCGATGTTTCGGGCGATCGGACAGCCCGTCGCAAGCAAATGAAAACTGGCATTTATGGCGTCGATATTGACCTTGAAAAACCACACCGCAAATGGAGCCCGGATATTTGTCCGAGACCGCGCGATTGATAACCACATCGGCCACCGCTTCCCAACCGGCCACCGGCTCAGAGCGCGCTTCGAAATAAATCGCCTGCGCCAAACAACGCTGCGCCTCGCTTAAGGTTTCTTTTTTCAAAGATGATTTTTGCCCTTTGAACAGGCTTTCACCGCGCACAAAATCGGGTTGCGGCAAATACGGAGCCGGCGCTTGTGCCAATAGAGACTGCGGTTGGCGCGCATTGAAAACGATTGAAATCGACAAGACCAGCACGATAGCGCCGGCAAAAAGACGGAGCATAAAAGGCCGTGTCGGCCCCCAAATATAACGTAGATCAAGCCATTGTATGAGCCGTAACATAAGGGTCCTCGCGATTACGCCCTGAATTTACGCTTCCATACTTAATAATGCGTAAGCTGATTTGGCGGTTTGCGGAAGCCCAATATTGGCTTTTGGTGCGACAGCCCTTGATGGGCTTTCGGTTCGCCTATTTGGCCTTGATGGCCGCTTGGGCGGCAGCCAATCGTGCAATCGGCACGCGGAATGGCGAGCATGACACATAGTCAAAACCGCTCTTATGGAAGAAATCAATTGAGGCCGGGTCGCCGCCATGTTCGCCGCAAATACCAAGTTTTAAATCGCCATTTGTCGCACGACCGCGCTGCGCCGCCATTTGCATTAATGCGCCGACGCCTTTTTCATCCAATGAGGCAAACGGGTCGACCGGCAATAGGCCGCGATTGACATATTGCGGCAAAAACCGACCGGCATCATCGCGGCTAATGCCCAAAGTGGTTTGCGTCAAATCATTGGTGCCGAATGAGAAGAAACTGACATTCTCAGCCAATTCATCCGCCATAAGGGCCGCGCGCGGCACTTCTATCATGGTGCCGAGGCTATAGTCGGCTTCGCTGACGCCGCAATCGGCAGCAATATCCGGCACCAAAGCCAGCATTGCGTTCAATTCAGCCGCATCGACAATGAGCGGGAACATGATTTCGACATGCGCCGCTTTGCTGTCACCCAACGCCTCAAAAATAGCGCGTAATTGCATGGTGTAAATTTCCGGCGCCGTCACCGCCAGCCGGCTGCCGCGATGGCCCAGCATTGGATTGCTTTCTTCCAACGCCTGAATACGCAAACGCAAGGCATCCAAAGGCTCATTCAAGGCTTTCGCCAGCTCGGCTATATCGTCCGGCTTTTGCGGCAAAAATTCATGTAAAGGCGGGTCCAGCAAACGAATGGTCACCGGCCTTGCCTGCATAATATCAAACAGTTCAGTGAAATCTTGCTTTTGCATTGGCTGCAAAGCGTGCAGCGCGTCAGCCCGTGCAGCCGCGTTTTCCGCCAAAATCATTTGGCGCACCAAGGCAATACGGCTCGGCTCAAAGAACATATGCTCAGTCCGACACAGGCCAATCCCCTCCGCGCCAAAGCGCAGTGCACGCGCCGCATCGGTGGCGGTTTCCGCATTCGTGCGAATGGCCAATTTGCGCCGCTTATCGGCCCACGCCATAAGCTGGCCGAAATCACCGGTCAATTCGGCTTCCAAAGTCGGCACGGCGCCCTTCATAACGCGGCCCGATGTGCCGTCCACCGTTACGATGTCGCCGGGCTTTAAGTCGACATCGCCAATGCGTGCCACTTGCCCGTCATAATCGATTTGCATTTGTCCGGCACCGGAAATACAAGGGCGGCCCAGCCCACGCGCAACAACAGCCGCATGGCTGGTCATGCCGCCGCGCGAGGTTAAAATGGCGCGCGCTGCATACATGCCATGAATATCTTCCGGACTGGTCTCCATGCGCACCAGCACAACATCTTCGCCGCGTGCCGCCATCGCTTCCGCGACATCGGCCGAAAACGCAATCGCCCCGCTGGCCGCGCCGGGCGAGGCGGGTAAGCCTTTGGTCAAAACCTCAACCCGCGCTTGTGGGTCCAAGGTCGGATGCAGCAAATGCTCAAGCGCCATCGGGTCTATGCGCATCACCGCCTCTTCATCCGTAATGACATTTTCAGCCACCATATCGACAGCGATTTTCACCGCCGCTTCAATCGTGCGCTTGCCGGTGCGGGTTTGCAAAATAAACACACGGCCATTTTGCACGGTAAATTCAACGTCTTGCATATCGCGAAAATGGCTTTCCAAACGGCCAAACACATCGCTCAATTCGGCAAAGGCTTGCGGCATTTCCTCTTCCAAGGAAAGCTCTTCCATTTGCGCTTCTTCACGCGCCGCTTTGCTTAAAAACAGCGGTGTTCGAATACCGGCGACCACATCTTCGCCCTGCGCATTCATCAAATATTCGCCATAAAGCCGCTTGTCGCCGGTTGACGGGTCGCGGGTAAACGCCACGCCGGTGGCGCTTTTTTCACCCAAATTGCCGAACACCATGGACTGCACATTAACTGCCGTGCCCCAATCATCGGGGATATGATGCAAATGCCGATAGGTGATGGCGCGCTGATTGTTCCAGCTATTGCAAACCGCGCCAATCGCCCCCCAAAGCTGCGCTTCAGGGTCTTGCGGAAACGCCTCGCCCGCCTCGCGCTCAATCATTTCAGAAAACTTGGCGCAAATATCCTGCCAATCTTCAGCATCCAAATCGGCGTCTAAAGAAAGCGCGTTTTCAAACTTATAATCATCGATAATTTCTTCGAAATAATCATGCGCGACGCCCATCACCACATCGCCATACATTTGCTGAAAGCGGCGATAGCTGTCCCACGCAAATCGTGCATCGCCGGTTTTTTCCGCCAAGGCGACCACCGTCACATCATTGAGGCCAAGATTTAACACCGTATCCATCATGCCCGGCATGGAGGCGCGTGAACCCGAGCGCACCGACACCAATAGCGGGTCTTTGGCATCGCCCAGCCGCATTTTCATATCATCACAAAGCCGCGCCAAGGCCGCCTCGACCTGCTGCTTCAAGCCGTCGGGAAACGAGCCGTCATGGGCATTGTAATGATTGCAAACATCCGTCGTCAGGGTGAAGCCCGGCGGCACGCGCAAGCCCATCAGACACATTTCAGCCAAATTGGCGCCCTTACCGCCCAATAAAGCGGTATCGGCTGCCGAGCCCTCGGCAAATCCGTCTGCGAAAGCATAGACAAATTTGCGTTGTGTCATGCCGAAGCCCTATTCAATCAAATCAAAATCTGCTGCACGACGCATTTGCTGAATCAGCGCCTGCAACAGCGATAAACGATTATGCCTTATTTTGGCGTCATCGTCATTGACCATCACCGCATCAAAAAAACCATCCACCGGTGCGCGCAATGTCGCCAGCCTATCTACAAAGCCGCGATAATCATCCAGCGTATCAACCGGCATGGCAATCGTCGCCTGAAGCGCCTCATGCAGCTGTTTTTCGGCCGGCTCGCTCAATAAAGCGGCGTTAATATCGGCCTGCTTATGGTCGGCCTTGGTGCAAATACCGTTGGCACGGGTGAAAGCGGCTTTCAAATTAGCCCCGTCATCGCCGTTCAAGAAATCGCGCAATGCTTCAGCGCGGCCCGATAATTCTACAACGTCATCGCTGCCCAAAGAAAATATCGCAGCCACCACATCATGCGATATATCCTGCCCGCGCAAATGAACTTTCAGCCGGTCAGCGACAAAGCCCAGCAAATCATCAACCGGCGTGGCATCCGCCTTATAGGCTTTAAACGCCGCTTCAAACACCGCCCGTAAGGGCAGGCGCGTTCCAGTTTCGGTCAAAATACGAATAATGCCCAAAGCAGCACGGCGCAGCGCAAACGGGTCTTTCGAACCGGTCGGCTTTTCATCTATTGACCAAAAACCGGCCAAAGTATCGATTTTATCGGCCAGCGCAACGGCGCGCCCTTCCGCCGTATCGGGTATCGCATCGCCCGGCCCCAGCGGTTTATAATGGTCACGAATGGCCGCCGCGACCCCCTCACCCAGACCATCATTTTGCGCGTAATAGCCACCCATAATGCCCTGCAATTCAGGAAACTCATAAACCATGCCCGACACTAAATCTGCCTTGCACAAAGCCGAGGCTTGCTGCGCCGCTGCCTCATCAGCGTCTAAATAGCCGCTCAATTGACCGGCCAGCGCGGCAATGCGTTGGCTTTTATCAGCCACTGTGCCCAGCTTGGCTTGAAAAGTAATTTTTTCCAGCGCCGGCAATCGGCTTTCCAGCGCGTCTTTGCGGTCTTGGTCCCAAAAGAAGCGACCGTCAGACAGGCGCGCGCGCAACACACGTTCATTACCGGCACTGATGGCCGCGCCTTTATCGTCAGTCAGCATATTTGAAATAGTGATGAAATACGGCGCCAGCTTGCCGTCTTTTTGGCGAAGCGCAAAATATTTCTGATGCGTGCGCATCACCGAGACCAGAACTTCTTCCGGCACATCCATAAACGCATCATCAATTTTACCGAGCAGCGGCACCGGCCATTCAACCAGCCCTGCGGTTTCGCGTATCAAACCGGCATCTTCTACCAAATCGCAATCAACACCGGCAGCCAGCGCAGCAGCACTTTCAGCAATCATCGCTTCGCGCACCGGCGCATCGGCCAGCACAAAGGCCCGCTCCAACGCGCCGACATAATCATGCGGGTCATTAATCGCTATTTCATCGGGGGCCATAAAGCGGTGCCCGTAAGTGACATTGCCGCTTTTTAAACCGCCAATTTCAAACGGCACGACAGCGCCGTCAAACAGACATAAAACAGACCGCAAAGGCCGCACCCAGCGCAAGCTGCCACTGCCCCAGCGCATGGATTTCGGCCATTGAAACCCTTCAATCAAACCCGGCATAAACGACGCCAAAGCGTCGGCCAAAGGCCCGCCTGGCTCGTCAATATCAAGGATATAAAACGCGCCTTTTTTATCTTCCTGCACGCTCAGCGCATCAGTATTTTCCAAACCATTGGCGCGCAAAAACCCTTCAATGGCTTTTTCCGGTGCATCAATGCGCGGGCCTTTTTTCTGTTCCTTGCGGTCAGGCAGGTTTTGCGGCAAGCCCGATGCCAATAGCGCCACACGTTGCGGCGCGACATAGGTGGCGACGCTATCCGCCGTCACGTCAAAACTTTTCAAAAATTCGGCAATCTTGCGGGCCAATTGCTCAGCCGCACCGGCTTGCATACCGGCCGGAATTTCTTCCGAATAAAGCTCAATCAGCAAGTCAGCCATTATCGCCTCCTGTCGGCGCGGCGCTTCCGGCCAACCATGCCTCGGCGCAAGCTTTTGCCAAAGCCCGCACACGACCGATATAGGCTTGCCGTTCGGTCACCGAAATCACCCCGCGCGCATCGAGCAAATTGAAATTATGACTGGCTTTCATGCATTGGTCATAGGCCGGCAGCGCCAAACCCCTCTCGACCAATTGCATGCATTCAGCTTCCGCATCTTCAAAATGGCGAAATAAAATATTGGTATTGGCAGCGTCAAAATTATAATGCGAGAACTCCACCTCATTGCGATGAAACACATCGCCATAGCTAACGCTTTTCTCATCATCGCGACCGTTAAAATCGAGTTCAAAGCCGTTATCCGTGCCTTGCACATACATGGCGAGACGCTCCAGACCATAAGTCAACTCGCCAGCCACCAGCTCGCAATCAATGCCGCCGACTTGCTGAAAATAGGTGAATTGCGACACTTCCATGCCATCGCACCAGACTTCCCAACCAAGCCCCCACGCGCCCAAAGTCGGGCTTTCCCAATCATCTTCGACAAAACGAATATCATGCGCCAGCGGGTCAATGCCCAGCACTTTCAGGCTTTCCAGATAAAGTTCCTGAATATTGTCGGGCGATGGCTTCAAAATGACTTGAAATTGATAATAATGCTGAAAGCGGTTCGGGTTTTCGCCATAACGGCCATCGGTCGGGCGGCGCGAAGGCTGCACATAGGCGGCGTGCCATGGCTCCGGCCCCAAAGCCCGCAAAATGGTCGCCGGATGAAATGTGCCGGCGCCCATTTCCATATCATAGGGCTGCAAAATCACGCAGCCCTCATCGGCCCAATAGCGTTGCAAATTGAGAATTAAATCCTGAAAACTGGGCGGCTTACCCGCTTTTGCGCTGTCACTCATCAGCGGAACCTAACCGCCGTTTCCGCCAAAAGCAAGCGCCTCGCCATGGCGTAAAATCGCTTCGGCGGCGGCGCTGGCCTTGCCTGTCGCATCTTGCAAAACCAGAGGCGGCAAAAGCGTCACCGGCGCTTTTGCATCGCGCCGCCCGCGCACCAATACACGACCGGCCGCGGCGTCGGGTTTTGGCTGTATCGGCAAAATATGCAAATCGCCCAAACGCTTCTGCATGACCGTTAAAAGCCGGTCCAATGCATCGGCGCGGTGAATGAAAGTGACATAGCCTTTGGCGCGGGTCAGGGCGCAGGCGCATTTCACCCAATTATCCAAGGTCCCCTCAACCCCGATATGAGCCCGCGCTTTGCCTTCATTGGTTATATCCGGCACTGTGCCGCTATCGTGAAATGGCGGATTGGCAATCACTTCGTCAAAACTATTGGCCACTAAATGCAAATCATTAAACGGCCCGCTAATATCGCCTTGGCGAAAATGCGCCCGCGCCTGTAAATGATTGGCGAGCGCGTTTTCATTGGCCAAAGCGACCAGTTTTTCGTCAAACTCAATGCCGCTGACTTCGACATCCTTGCGACGCGACAACACGCATAAAGCGGCAACACCGGCGCCACTGCCCAATTCAGCAATATGCCCGCCGCGCGGTGGGTCAGCGGCTGCGGCCAATAACACCGCATCATGGCCGGAACGAAAACCTTGTTGCGGCTGACGCAAAGCCAATGCGCCGCCCAGAAAGCCGTCTTCACTATATGCCGTTTCGCCCTGCATCCATTCGTCTCGCCTGTTTTCCTTGACCGGCGGCCTATTTGTCAGATATTCCATTTGAGTATGGCAGAGATAATCAATTTTAGCGAGACGACACGCGGCACGGATAACGCATTGGCCGATTTGCAATCGCTATTTGCCGATGATTTACAGCGGACCGAATTGCAAATCAGCAAGCATATGCAATCTGCAGCCGATCTTATTCCGGCGATTTCCGACCATTTAATCGGCGCCGGTGGCAAAAGATTGCGCCCGCTGCTGACTTTATCAGCGGCCAAATTATGCGGCTATAAAGGCGACGGCCATATCACCATGGCGGCAGCGGTTGAGTATATGCATACCGCCACATTGCTGCATGATGATGTGGTCGATGATAGCGATATGCGGCGCGGCAAACCGACGGCGCGCAACCTTTGGGGCAATCCGGCCAGTGTTTTGGTCGGCGATTTTCTGCTCGGCCAAGCGTTTCGTATGATGGTGGCAGCCGGTTCTCTTCCGGCGCTTGATATTTTATCTGCTGCTGCCGCGCTGATTGCCGAAGGCGAAGTCATGCAATTGGCGGCAATGAATAATGCGCAAATCAGCGAAGATAAATATTTGCAAATCATCGACGCCAAAACCGCCGCCTTATTTGCCGCAGCTGCCGAAGTCGGCAGTGTGATTGCCGGTGCAGACCCCGCCAAGCAAGCGGCCCTGACCGCCTATGGCCGCAATCTGGGCATTGCTTTTCAATTGGTCGATGACGCGCTTGATTATGGCAGTGTCAATGATGTGCTGGGCAAAAATACCGGTGAAGATTTCCGCGAGGGCAAAGTTACCTTGCCGCTGATTTTGGCTTATCACCGCAGCGATGATGCGGCGCGAGCCTTTTGGGATGAACTGGTTCAAAAGCCGCAAGATGATGACGAAGGCCTCGCCAAAACCGTTTCGCTGATGAAACAGACCAATGCTTTGGTCGATACGGTAGAACGCGCGCGCCATTATGGCGACCGCGCAAAAGATGCGCTAGGTCTGTTCGCTGCCGGTGAGACCCGCGATACGCTCATTCGCTTGGTCGATTTCTGCATCGCCCGCGCTTATTAAGCGACCGGCCATCACCCAATCTTTTTCCCGCAAAGTGCGATAACGCGCCGCCAATGCTTTGCCTTGGCCGGGCGGGCAAAGCGCAAAACAAGTGGCGCCCGAGCCGCTCATCGCAAACACCGGCGCGCCGGCTTTTTCAAGCGCCGCCAAACAATCATTAATCTCAGGCGCCATTTCTATCGCCGCCGCCTGCAAATCATTACCGGCGCGGTTTAAAAACGCCAACCAAGCCGACACATCGCCAAAGGCGTGCGGCGCAGGGGTACCGGCGCGCAGTTTTTCCGGCGCAGCCAGCGCGTTGAACACATCGGCAGTGGCCACTTCCACGCGCGGATTGACCAGCACAATATCGGCATCCGGCAAGGCGGGAAGCGGCGTAATATCATGCCCGATACCGCTCATCCACGCCGCTTGGGTCGATAGACAGACCGGCACATCGGCCCCCAATTCAGCCGCCAAGGGCATTAAATCAATATCCAATTCATGCAAGGCAGCCAAACCGCGAAGGGCCGCCGCCGCATCAGCCGAACCGCCGCCAATGCCTGACGCCACAGGCAGGTTTTTTTGTAAAACAATATCGCTCGGCAAAGCGCGCCCTGCCGCCGCCTCCAATAAAGACAAAGCGCGCAGCACCAGATTATCGGATAGGTCTTCAGCGCCGTTCAAGGCAGGGGCAAATGGCCCGACAATTGAC
>CBFIHY010000030.1:0-12562 GCA_965662315.1 Alphaproteobacteria bacterium | reverse complement strand
CAGTGCCAAGCCGACATGTAGCCAGCTTCGGTTTTCTACCGCGCCAAGCAGCCAAAAGGCGATTTCCAAAGCGGCGAAGTAATTCGGGCTGAGATTGAGCGCCAAAGCAATGCCGGCACCGGCAAAAGCCGAAACCGCAAAACCGGCCAATATTAGACGCAAGGATGACGCACCCTTGCCGGCCAGGAGTAAAAGAACAAGCACTGCCAATAAAGCAGTGGCCGAAGCAGCCAAAGGCACGGCAAAAGAAGTGGTCGCGGCCAGTCCCGCATATATGACAATCACCGCCCCCAAAGCTGCGCCATTGGAAGCGCCCAATAGGCCGGGCTCGGCCAAGGGATTGCGCAATAGCCCCTGAATAACCGCGCCGGACAGACCCAATACAAAGCCGGTCATGGCCGCCAAGACAATGCGCGGGCCACGAATTTCTTCAAATAAAATGGCGTAAAATTCTGCTTCTTTGCCACTGCCGCCCAGCCATGCGGTGATGGCAAAAATATCGACCGCGATATCGCCCAGCAAAAGCGAGGCCAGCGCTGCAAGCAATAAGGCGGCCAGCAGCCAAGCATTGAGCGTCCATATATTCATCATGCCGCCAAGCTAGAACAGAAATATGGACAGCCAAAGCAAAAACGGGCAAAGCTGGCCTATGCGCAGGCTGTTTATATTAATGCTGATGATTTTCGCCACCCCCTCTTATGGCGAGAATTTGCCGCGTGTGATGAGCCTCAACCTATGCGCCGATGCCTATCTGATGGCGTTTGCCGATAAAAGCCAAATCGCTGCGCTGACGCATTTATCGCGCGATGAAGCGCTGTCTTCTTATGCCGAAGCGGCGCAGGATTTTCCGGTCAGTGACGGACAAATTGAAGCGATTATCAAATTGCAGCCCGACCTTGTTATCGTTTCAAGCTGGTCGGACCCGATGCGCAATGCGCTGATAAAGCGTTTGGGGTTTGACCTGCTGACGCTTGATGCGGCGCAAAACTATGCTGCCGCGCGCGATGAAATTTTAACGCTTGGCACAGCGATTGGTCGCGCATCGGAAGCGAAAACCTATCTCAAGCAATTGGATGAAACATTGGCGGCGCATCAAATTTCGGCCAAAAAACTTATCGCTGACAGACCAAAAGTTTTGCCGCTGCAAAGGCGCAATCTCACCGTCGGTGACGGGCATATATTGGATGAGATTATTAAGCTGGCAGGGGCTGAAAATATCGGGGCCGAACTGGCTCGCAGCATGGGACATATTTCATTGGAAACCGCATTGACCGCCAAGGCTGATTTTATTTTGCTCAGCGAAGCAGCCGATAAGGCCGACAGTCGCGGCATGGAATTCATCACCCATCCGGCGTTAAAATCGGCGTATCCAACAAATCGCCAGCTGCATATTCCGCATAATTTATTGGTTTGTAGCGGCGCAACGACGCCGCGCGCCGTCGGTTTATTGATCGCGCAGCTTACGACAGCGTCTCGTCAAGCGCCTATTCAAGCTCGAGCGCACGGCGCATCATCGCAATAGGCCCGCGCAGCACATAAAGCGGCAGCGGCATAGATGCATTTTCAATGGTGATGGTTGAAAGCGCCGGTGGTGCCAAACCATCGGGCGTGGCGATAAAGCGTGCGCGGATTTGGCGGTCGGCAAACAGACCGGCCAGCCAAGGCGTAATATGTTCGACTTCCAATTCATATTGGGTGTTTTGATATTGCGTCTTTAAGCGCGACCCGGCTTTCAGTGCCATGGCCCCTTGCGGCGGAATGCGAATATCAATCTGTGCCGGCCCGCGGGGCAAATTGGCATTGCTGGATGACACCGCCAATTGCGCCGGCACCTCAACATTGACCGGCACCGGAATAAGGAAACTGGCCAGCAGCGCCAACAACACCACGCCGCGTATGATATATTTCATAAAGCCGCCACGCGCCGCCGTGCGACCATGCACACCGGCATCCAGCGCATCAACCGTATAGGCAGCGGCATCGGCCAATTGGTCGAGCATGACGCGCACCGGTTGCGCCCATGGCACGGCGCGCAGCAAAACAATACCGCCGCGCAACACACCTTTTTGATTTCGCAATGGCACATAAAGGCCGGACTTAGGTAGGTTCTCCGGCCAATTTGCCATGCTGGATTCCATATGCACCATCACCGGCGTTATTTGCGTATTGCCATAGCCGGTCTTGTTCAGCCATTTGCCCAGAGCCGCGCCCCAGGCCAAAATCGGTTTGGTGTCTTTGCCTTTGGCGATGCCCGAAATGGTCACATCATAAACCCGACCGCGCGGGCTGCAGGTCCAAAATATCGCGCAATCATAAGGCGCAAAACGGTTCAAGCGATTGACCACCAGCCGTGCCAAATGCGGTTGCCCGGGCACGCGGCGAAATTCATGTTCCAATAAAAACAGACCGGCCAGCGCCCGCATACCGACATTTTCATGCGCATCCGCACGGCCATAGGCCGCCTCAATGCCGGGGTTTTCTTCCGCCGGAGTGTCGGTCTGGTCAATGCGCGCCACGTAATGTCACGCTCTCGATAAATTTTTTAAGGCGGTCATGGTCATTTCCTGTCATTATTGTAAGGTGTTATTGAGATTCGGTATAGGGCAAATCGGTTCGCCCTCATATCTGTGTAAGTTGCGAGGAGAGTTGAATGGCGGATGAGGAAAGCGAAATTCGGCGCATGGCCGAAATTGCTGATGCCATCAATGCCATTTTGGATGCGGATCCGGTGGGCGATACGCCGACCGATACCCCCGATAATGCGCCTTCGGCACCAAAAGCTGAACCGGCCACCGAAACAATCACTGAAATTATGCCTGATGCAGCCGATGCTGACACTGACGCTGATACTGAGACTGGCTCTGACGCAATGGCCGATTTGGATACCAGTGATTTGGACGCCGCGATTGCAGCCGAATTGCATGGTGACACGACGGCAAATACCGCCGCCGATGCTGATGACCATTTCGGGCCGGCACCGGTGATAGATTTTGATGCACCGGTTACGCCGAATGATGAAATTGGCCGCGATGTGAAAGATGGCAGTCAAATGGCTGACTTATCATTGCGCATGCAAGATACGCTGGCTGAAATTCGGGCCGGACATTTGGCCCATACTGAGGGCCGCAGCGAGCTGATCACACAAATGGAAGCGGCGCGCGACGAGATGATGGCGGAAATTCGCGGCAAGGTTGACCAACTGACCGCCGATACGCAAAGCCGCAAACAAGCGATTATTGAGCAGATTGACCAGATTGAGCAGCAAAACATGATGTTCCGCGATGAAGTGAACATTAAATTGCTGCAATTTGAAGACCAGTTAAAGCAATTACAGACGCAATATTTCGAAAGTTCAGCCAGCGACCGCGACCGCCTCGACCGCTATCGCGAATTTTTGCAATATTTACTGTCTGAGCGCGGTCTCTAAATTTAATAATCATACTATATTTGACCAATTTACCGAATAAGCGCATATTTTGCGCATGAGCAAGGCAAATCGCCAAACAGATATGGTCGCCAAAGCGATTGGCATGGACATTTTAACCGCTGCCATGCCAAGCGGCGCAAAATTACCGGCTGACCAAGACCTTTGCGCCCGATTTAATGTGTCGCGCACGGTTATCCGCGAAGCGCTGCGGCTTTTGGGCGGCAAAGGGTTGTTGAGCGCGCGACCGCGCATCGGCACTTTGGTTGCTGAAAACACGCAATGGGCCTTATGGGACGCCGATATTCTCGATTGGATGGCCGAAACCGCCCCTGATGAACAAATATTAAACGATGGCCGCGATATGCGCTTGGCGATTGAGCCGATGCTTGCGGCTTTGGCCGCCTCGCGCGCCGATGAAGCGGCCAATATGAAGCTGCAAGCCGCCTTGCGCGATTTACAAAGCGAAGCGTCGCCAGCGGCTGAAACGCGTTTTCTGGGTTGTTTTTATGCCGCGACCGGCAATCGTTTTGCCGCCTCAGCTTTACATTTGGCGGCTTTTTGCATCAGCCGACGCGCATCAAACCCGCCCGTGGCTGCCTATCGCCAATTAACCGCAGCCATTGCGCAAAAAAATGCCGCCGAAGCGCGCCAAATTGCCTATCAGATTTTGCTCGAAAATTAATCGCACCAAAACCCAAAAAAAAGCCCCGCCACCAAAGGTGACGGGGCAAAAAGTGCCTCCAGTGAGGGGGGGAGGAGAGCACTCACTATCTGTGCGACAGTATTTAATTTACGCGCCGTTATATGAAATGGATTTTGAATAATTGGCATTTTTTTAAAAAACCGCCGACATATGAAATTTGACGGGTAAGATGTTCATGGCGCATGAGGCCACAAAACAAATAAGCGGCCTAGAAATAGCCGCCCGACGAGATGAAGGAGCTCATCCGGTGAATAATGTTTCGGATGATCAATTATTGGCCCTTATCGGCAATGGCGACCGGCAAGCCGGGGCTGAACTGGTGCGGCGTCATTTGTCTTATGTGGTTTATATATGCCGCCAAAAGCTGGGCAATCCGCAAGAAGCCGAAGAAGCAGCGCAAGATGTTTTCATGTCGGTTTGGAAAAATGCCGGCTCATGGCAAAGCGGCAATGCAAAAGTCACCACCTGGCTGTATCGCATTGCCAGCAATCGGTGCATTGATATTTTGCGTCGCCGCAAACCGATGACCGATATTGAGGCGATTGCCGAACCGGCCGATGACAGCGAAAACTTGGAAGCGGCGCAGGCCGTGGCCGACAGCAATCGGATTTTGCAAACCGCGCTTGATATTTTATCCGATGACCAACGCCGCGCCAGTGAATTGGTGTATTTTGGCGAAATGAAACAAATGGAAGCAGCCAATAAAATGGGCGTGACCTTGGCCGCTTTGGAATCGCTTTTGCGCCGCGCGCGCAGCAAATTAAGCGAGGAATTAATGCCGCTCAAAGAGCATTTAGGAACCGTATGATGAGCCAAAAAATGACACTTGAAGATATTGAACAGCTGCTGGCCGCTTATGGCGCCAAGCCGGAAAACTGGCCGGCTGAGGAAGCCGATGCGATGCGGGCCGCTTTAGACAGCGAGCCGCAAGCCGCCGCCATCGCCCATCGCGCCACCGCTTTGGATGCGCTGTTGGATAACCGATTGCCGGCCGCACCGACAGCGCTTGAGCAAGCGATTTTAGCCGATATGAATAACACTTTGGGCGGCTCTGATATTATCACTTTTCCGCAGCCTAGCGGGCTGACAACGGCGCGCATTTGGAGTGCGGCGACGGCTTTGGCCGCTTGTTTTATGGCCGGTTTTATCGCCGCCCCCTTCGCCCTCGATTTTATGACCGGTGGTGCCGACTTAATGGCCTCGCTGGACATTATCAGTGATGCGTTCCTCCCGACCGAACCGCTATAGGAGCTTTTTATGCCGACCAAACAGAAAATAATCTATGCCGTGCTGGCCGTATCATTGGCCTTTAATCTTTTCGTTATTGGCGCCGCCGGCCATTACGCCATGAAATGGCGGGCTGTCACAAAAGATGTCGGCTGGGTTGAAAAACGCCTCGATCGTGCCGAAGAGCGCATTATCCGCCATTTGGATGGGGCAGATGAAGAATTGGCAAAGCGTGTGTTTGAAGAACGACGCCCGCAGCTGATTACCGCGTTAAAAGAATTGCGCGCCGCGCGCAAAGACTTCCGCGCCACACTGTCAGTTGAAACGCCGGATCCGCAAAATATTGCCGCGGCACTCGACCGTTCACAAGCCGCGGCGCAAAAGCTGAATGAAAACCTACATGGCGCTTTGCGTGATATGGGGCTTGGCCTGTCGCCGGAAGCGCGGCAAAAAATCACCCGACATATGCGCCGGCGCGGGCGCAATGACGACGAGTAATCAGTCGCGGCGCAATTTAATGAACGCCTCAACAGCTTGCCGGGCGGCTTGTTTTCGCTCGGCAGCATTGGGCGCCTTGCGCACCCCCATAAGAACTTGAATGAGGCGGCGATGGCCTATAACCAGACCGGTGAATAAATCCGCCTCATCTTCCGGCTCACCCAGCCAATCAATGCCATTTTTTTTCTGCCGCTCAAAATAATCAGCAATGCGCTGGAACACTTTTTTCGGGCCGCTTTGTTCAAATAATTCCACAATCGGCGATTGCTGCCGCGATTCCGCTATCACCATGCGCAGCATATTGACCGCCTCATCATCATAAATCAGCGCCTGTAGGCTTTCGGCCACCAGCTGCAAATCGGTTTCCATCTCGCCGCACAGCCGGACAGAGAAATCTTCCAGCTGATAATCTTCAACTTTATTTTCAATAATCGCGCGATAGAGCGCGTCTTTATCGGAAAAATGCGAGTAAAGCGTGGCTTTAGACACTTTCGCGGCAGCTGCCAAATTATCCATTGATGTGCCTGAAAAGCCGTGCACCAAAAATAAATCACGCGCCGCTTCCAAGATTGCAGCGCGTTTGGTGGCGTCTTTCGGACGGCCTCGATTTACAGATACATTTCGCATTACATCTATTTAATAAACTGAACTGTTTAGTTTGACAATTAAATTCGACTGCCTATATTAAAGACAGACGAATACAGGGGAGCCCTTATGCCTTTTACCATGCAGCAATATGGCGAGTTTGTTACGCGCCGCCCGTTTGTGGTTATCATTTTATCTCTGCTCATTGCCATGACGGCACTTGCCGGTGGCCAGCATTTGCGGTTCACCAATGATTATCGCTATTTTTTCTCCAACGAAAATCCTTATCTCACGGCGTTTGAAGAATTGGAGCGAACTTATTCCAGCCCCGATACCATCTTTTACGTCTATCAACCGAAAGATGGCAGTGATGCGACGTCTGAAGAGGCGCTAAATTTAGCCTATGAGTTGACCGACGCCGGTTGGCAAGTGCCGTTTTCAACCCGTGTTGACAGTCTGACCAATTTCCAAAACACCCGCTCTATCGGCGAAGATGATTTGGAAGTGCGCGATCTGGTTCCCGATGTCGCCGATATTGACAATAAACGCATCACTTATGTTGAAGAGACAATTTTGAACGAGCCGCTTTTGGCCGGTCGTCTATTATCGTTAGATAAAAAGACCGCCGCCGTTTTGGTTTCGCTGCGCCCGCCGCGCGATGATGTTGTGGCGACCAATGAGATTGTTGCTAAAGCACGCGCCATTCATGAAGAAATGCGCGCCAAATACCCCAATATCCGCATCGAATTGACCGGCTCGCAAATGCTGTCCAATGCATTTGCTGAAGCCGCCCAAGCTGATTTAAAAACCCTCACACCAACCATGTTCGTAATCATTGCGCTGGTGCTTATTTTTACCACGCGGAAAATCTTCGGTACGATTGCCACAATGATTGTCGTCACCCTGTCAGCCGGTGCAGCGATGGGCACGGGCGGCTGGTTCGGCATCCCGCTATCACCACCGGCTTCCGGCGCGCCGACCATTATCCTCACTGTCGCGGTTGCCGATTGTGTGCATATCCTGATTACAGCTTTGGTCTCGCAAGGCCATGGCATGGAAAAAAGAGAGGCGATTATTGAGAGCCTGAAAGTCAATGCGCAAGCGGTTTTCTTGACCTCGGTAACAACCGCCATTGGCCTGTTCTCCTTGAACTTCTCAGACGCACCGCCCTATCGCGACCTCGGCAATTTTGCCGGTATGGGCTCGCTTTATGCATGGCTGTTTTCAATGACCTTATTCCCTGCTCTGCTTGCCGTGCTGCCGATGAAAGCCAGTAAAGTGGTCGACAGCCAAAGCCGCTCAATGGAATGGCTGGCCAATATGGTGATTGCCAAAAGAAAGCCGCTCATGCTGGCCATGTTGGCCGTGACGCTTATCGGTACAGCCCTATTGCCGCGCCTGACCTTTAATGACCGGTTTGTCGAGTATTTTGATGAGCGGGTTGATTTCCGCCAAGCTTCCGATTGGGCGGCGGATAATCTCACCGGCATTTACATTATCAATTATTCGCTGGAAAGCGGCGATGTCGGCGCGGTTTCTGACCCTGAATATCTGGCAAATCTCGATGCTTTCGCCAATTGGTTGCGCGCGCAACCGGAAGTGGTGCATGTCGCCTCTTTCTCTGATGTGGTGAAGCGCATTAATCGCTCGTTTAACGGCGACCGCGACGCGTTTTATGCAGTGCCTGAAAACCGTCAATTGGCGGCGCAATATGTGCTGCTTTATGAAATGTCATTGCCATATGGGCTTGATTTGAACGACCAGCTGAATGTCGATAAATCAGCCTCGCGCGTGGTCGTGACTTTGAACGATTTATCAACCGCTGAGATGAAAGCGCTGCGCGCGCGTGCGTTGGATTGGCTGAAAGCCAATACGCCGGAGCGCATGCATGTCGAGCCATCCGGCCAGGCGGTAATGTTCTCTTATATTGGTGAGCGCAATTTCAATGCCATGACCACAGGCACGCTGATTGCTTTTGTGCTGATTTCCGGCTGCCTGATGCTGGCACTTAAAAGCCTGCGTTTGGGCCTTATCAGCTTGGTGCCGAATATTGCACCCCCGGCCGTGGCGATGGGTTTCTTCTCGCTCTATCAATATGAAGTCGGTTTTTGGACCGCTTTTGTCGGCGCAACGGCTATCGGTCTGATTGTTGATGCGACCGTGCATATGCTGTCCAAATATCGTCATGCGCGCTTTGAGTTGAATTATTCATCGATTGAAAGTGTCCGTTACAGCTTCATGACCGTCGGCACCGCTTTATGGGTATGCAGCTTCGTGCTGGTCGCCGGTTTCATGGTGCTGACCCTTTCACCATTCTTAATCAATGCGATGTTGGGACGGGTTGTTGCCTTGACCATTTTCACCGCTTTGATTTTGGACTTCCTGCTGCTGCCGGCCCTACTCATGTATATTGACGGCCGCGGTGACCCAAATGCCCCAATGCGCCCCGATGAAGCGGCGCAACCGGCTGAATAATCTGAAAAAAGGAGACCTCTCATGTCCTTCAATCTGAAACTTGTAACCCTGACCACGGCTGCGGCGCTGCTTTTGCCTTTTGCCGCTTCGGCCGAAAAGCCGGGCCTGCCGGGAACCGATAAGCCGGAAGCGCGCGGCAAGGCGATTGCCGAAGTCACCGATGCGACGAATTTGGGCTTTGGTGACACGACCAGTGAAATGGAAATGATTTTGACCAATGCCAATGGTGATGAAAGCCAACGGCGTTTGCGTTTCAATACGCTGGAAAATAAAGACGTCAATGATGGCGACTGGTCGATGATGATTTTCGACGAACCGGCTGATGTCGCCGGCACCGCCATGTTGACCTATGCGCATATTCTTGATCCGGATGAGCAATGGATGTATTTGCCGGCCTTGAAACGCGTCAAGCGCATCAGTTCAGTGAATAAATCAGGGCCGTTTATGGGCTCGGAATTCGCCTATGAGGATTTCTCATCTCAAGAGGTCGGCAAATATAGCTATAAATGGCTGCGCGACGAGCCATGCGGTGAGTTTACCTGCCATGTTGTTGAGCGGCGTCCGCTGTATAAACATTCGGGTTATACACGCACCATCGCATGGACCGACACCACCCATTATCAAAGCCGTAAAGTGGTTTATTACGACCGCAAAGACGCGCTGCTAAAGACGCTGACATTCGGTGATTACCAGCAATATATGGATAAATATTGGCGCGCCCATGAACTGTTCATGGAAAATCATGTGACCAAGAAAACCACTCTTTTGCGCTGGGATGACTACGCGTTCAAAACCGGCTTAACGGCCAATGACTTCACCCAAAACAGTCTGAAACGCGCCCGCTAAAAGATGACATGGCGCCCCTCCTCATTGGCGCTGATGACCGGCCTTGCCCTTGCGGCGGGGCCGGCTATGGCGTTGGAAATCGAGTTTGACGGCAATGTCGAACTGGAATTTATCAGCTATCCCCAAGAAGGCCGACACGCTGATATGGAGCAGCAATTCGTCGCTCTGGCCGGTGAGTTTGAGCTGGGCATGTTCAGCCGCACCGGTCGCCATGCGGTGATTGTGAAGCCGTTTGGGCGTATCGACCAGCACGACCATGAACGTAGCCATGGCGATTTGCGCGAAGCCAAATATCGTTATGTGAACGGCTCTTTCGAGGCGACCATTGGGGCCGATAAGGAATTTTGGGGGGTTACCGAATTTCTGCATTTGGTCGATATCATCAACCAGACAGATAATGTCGAAAGCATTGATGGCGAGCAGAAGCTTGGCCAACCGATGATTAAAGCCTCTTTTGCCAGCCGCTATGGCACTTTTACCGGCTATGCATTGCCGTTTTTCCGAATTCGGCAATATCCCGACCCGGTTACCGGTCGCCCGAATAGCGGCTTTGTCGTCGACGATAACACCACGCATTTTGAAAGCGGTGACGGACGCCGCACCGATGACTTCGCGCTGCGCTATCAAAATAATTTCGGCCCGTTTGATATCGGTCTGTCATGGTTTGACGGCACGGCGCGCGAGCCGCAATTACTGGCTCAACCCGACGAAAACAATATTCCTGTATTATCATCGACAAACGGCCTGCCCATGCTGCAAGCCTATTACGCCTATTATCAGCAAGTCGGTATTGATGTGCAGGCCACTTTAGGGCCTTGGCTGTTAAAGCTGGAGGCCACGCAATCGACCGAAAACCGCAAAGCAGATGACCCGCAACTGGTCGGCGTCCCCCGCCCATTACCGACCTTACGCATGGCGTCAGATGAAATCGAAACCACACGCGCCACAGGCGGCTTTGAATACACATTTTACAATCTGTTCGATAGCGGCACGGATTTGGGGCTGGTGGCTGAATATATGTATGATGAGCGCGAAGACAAGGCGCCGCATCCATTCGGCAATGATATCGGCATTGGTCTGCGCTGGACCGCCAATGACCCGCAATCGACCTCTGTTTTATTCGGTGGCCTTTACGACCTCGACAGCAAAAGCGCCTCGCTTTCCTTGGAAGCTGAGCGACGCATTGGCCGCAGCTTTAAAGCGATATTGGAAGCACGTTCGCAAATCGATAGTGGCGAAAATGACCGTTTCGCGGCGGCGCTTGAGGATGAAGGCTATATGCGTTTGCGGCTGAACTATTATTTCTAACTCGCCAAACGTCGCGCACTGACTTATCATTTTCCTCGAGAGGGAGATCAGTATGAGTGAGCAAACCGCCGACGGCCAGCCGGCCATATCCAACCGCACGAGAAATTATACTTTGGCCATGCTGGTGGCGATTTATGCGTCGAGCCATGTCGATCGGCAAATCGTGTCGATTTTGGCTGAAAGCATCAAGCTGGAGCTGATGCTGTCGGATACGCAATTGGGTTTCCTCATCGGTCTTAGCTTTGCGATTTTTTATGCCACTTTGGGCATCCCCATTGCCATATTGGCTGACCGCTATTCACGCCGCAATATCATTGCCATTTCAGTGATTGTTTGGTCGGGCATGACCGCGCTATGCGGACTGGCCGGGTCTTATCTGCAATTGGCTTTGGCGCGCATCGGCGTCGGTATTGGCGAGGCCGGTTCCAGCCCGCCCAGTCACTCGATGATTTCAGACCTTTATCCGCCGGAAAAACGCGCCACCGCGATGGGTATTTATGCTGCCGGCATTAATGTCGGCGTGCTTATCGGCTTTCTGGTCGGCGGCTGGATTGACGAATGGTATGGCTGGCGCGTGGCGTTTTTCGTCGTCGGTATACCGGGCATTATTCTCGGCCTTTTGATGTTTTTCACCGTCAAAGAACCGGCGCGCAAGCAAGCCCCCAAACCCTTGCCGAAAAATATTTTCGCCGAAGTTTGGGAGACCTTTAAAATCATGATGGCGATACCCAGCCTGCGCCATATTGTTATCGGCACCACTTTGGTGGTGTTTGTCGGCTATGGCGCGCTGTATTGGAACGGGGTTTATTTCCGCCGCATTTTGGGCCTGTCAGCCGGTGAGACCGGCACGATTTTGGCGCTGATTGGCGGTGTTATCGGCGGCATTGGCACGCTGTCCGGCGGCTGGCTGGCCGATAGGCTGGCGCAGCGCGACAAGCGCATGTATGTGTGGCTGACAGCCGGCGTCAAGCTGGCGATTTTGCCCATTGCCTATTGGTATTATCTAACCACCGATGTGATGACGGCGATTTTATTGACCACCATCACCTCGTTTTTCGGCGGCTTTTATTTGTCGGTCAGCTTTGCGCTCAATCAAAGCCTGCTGCCACCGGCGCGCCGCGCGCTTGGCTCTGCGCTATTGCTGTTTTGCATCAATATTGTCGGGCTTGGTTTCGGGCCGCAATTGGTTGGCATTTTGTCAGATTATTTCGCCGCCGATTACGGCAAGGACGGGCTGCGCTATGCGCTGATTGTGGTTGTCTCGCTTAATTTGTGGGGTTGCTTGCATTATTTCTGGGCCGGTCGCAATTTGCGCGAAGACCTCATTGAGGCAGAAAAAAGGGCGGCCTGACGCCGCCCTTTCCGTCGGATGAAGCGACTGAATTAAAACTTCAGATCCAGTGTCATGCCCAGCATGGATACTTCACCATCGTCGCTGCCGTCATTATTGCCATGGCTGGCATCGCTTTTGGTGTAGTAATAACCGACGGCCA
>CBFIHY010000029.1:0-12833 GCA_965662315.1 Alphaproteobacteria bacterium | reverse complement strand
CAAGAATATCGAGCTTGACGCTCCTTACCGGTAGAAAAATATGACGCTAACCTCACTCGCATTTTATTTGTTTGCAACCGTTGCGGTTGCCAGCTCGTTTATGGTCATTGCGTCGCGCAATCCGGTCTATTCAGTGCTGTTTCTCATTCTCACCTTTTTCAATTCAGCCGGTCTTTTCGTGCTGTTGGGGGCTGAGTTTCTGGCGCTTATTTTGGTCGTCGTTTATGTCGGCGCGGTGGCGGTGTTGTTCTTGTTTGTGGTGATGATGCTGGATATTGATTTTGCCGAATTAAGCGAGGGCTTTTTGCAATATATGCCGATTGGCGCAACGGTCGGCCTGATATTACTGCTCGAATTGCTGCTGGTGTTCGGCGCATCATCAACATTGGTCGACGCCAATCCGCTGCCGCAAGCAACGCCCGAGGGGATGACCAATGCCGAGGCTTTGGGGCGGGTTCTCTACACTGATTATATTTATTTCTTCCAGGCAGCCGGTGCGATTTTGCTGGTCGCAATGATTGGCGCGATTGTGCTGACCTTGGTGCCGTCAAACAATCCGAAACGGCAGGATGTGGCCAAGCAAACCGCTCGCTCTCGCGACGAAGCGGCAGAGCTTGTCGATATTGAACCCGGGCAAGGGCTTTAGGGCAGGGCAAGATTATGATTGGACTGACACATTACCTGACGCTGGCGGCGATTATTTTTACCATTGGCGTGTTCGGCATTTTTCTGAACCGCAAGAACGTCATCATTATCTTGATGTCGATTGAGCTGATGCTGCTGGCGGTGAATATTAATCTGGTCGCTTTCTCGGCTTATCTCGGCGATTTGGTCGGGCAAATCTTTGCGCTATTGGTGCTGACTGTGGCGGCCGGCGAGGCGGCTATCGGTCTGGCTATTCTGGTGGTTTATTTCCGTAATCGCGGCGGTATTGCCGTTGAAGATGTCAGTCAAATGAAGGGCTAATGGCATGAGCATGTATCACGCGATTGTATTTTTTCCGCTGCTCGGCGCGCTGATTGCCGGTCTGTTTGGCCGCCTTATCGGTGACCGACAGGCTGAATATGTCACGACGGGCCTGCTGATTATCTCGGCGCTTTTGTCTTGTATCGCTTTTGTGCAAGTCGGCCTCGACGGGCAGAGCCAGAAAGTCATGGTGCTGGATTGGATTTCATCCGGCGGGCTGGATATTGATTGGGTCTTACGCATCGACACGCTAACCGCGGTGATGCTGGTGGTTGTCACCGGTGTCTCCTCTTTGGTGCATGTCTATTCCATCGGTTATATGAGCCATGACCCGAACCGCGCGCGCTTTTTTGCTTATTTGTCGCTGTTCACATTCATGATGCTGATGCTGGTTACGGCAGATAACTTCCTGCAGCTTTTCTTCGGCTGGGAAGGCGTCGGCCTTGCCTCTTATTTGCTCATCGGCTTTTGGTTCAAAAAACCGTCGGCCAATGCCGCCGCCATTAAGGCCTTTGTGGTCAATCGGGTTGGCGATTTCGGTCTCATTCTCGGCATGTCAGCAATTTATTTCTCTGTCGGCTCGCTGCAATTCGATGAAGTATTTGCCGCTGCCGGTGCCTTGGCGGGAGGCCAGTTTGATTTCCTCGGCATGACACTGCCGACATTGACGACAATTTGCCTGCTTTTGTTTATGGGCGCGATGGGCAAGTCGGCGCAGTTTTTGCTGCACACATGGTTGCCCGATGCGATGGAAGGCCCAACCCCTGTGTCTGCCCTCATTCACGCCGCGACCATGGTCACGGCAGGCGTGTTTTTGGTGGCGCGTTGCTCGCCGCTTTTTGAATTATCGCAAACCGCGCTCAATGTGGTGATTATCGTCGGCGCGATTACCGCCTTCTTCGCCGCCACGGTCGGGCTTGTGCAAAACGACATTAAGCGGGTGATTGCTTATTCAACTTGCTCGCAGCTTGGCTATATGTTTGTCGGTCTTGGCATTGGTGCCTATCAGGCGGCGATGTTCCATTTGTTTACGCACGCTTTCTTCAAGGCGCTTTTGTTCCTCGGTGCCGGTTCGGTTATTCACGCAATGGGCGATGAGCAAGATATGCGCAAAATGGGCGGCTTGCGCCAGCTCATTCCGGCGACCTTCTTTATGATGTTTATCGGCACGATTGCCTTGACCGGTTTCCCCCTGACTGCCGGTTATTATTCCAAAGATGCGATTATTGAGGGCGCGTTTGCCGCGCAGGCCGCGCCGCATATGTTTGCTTTTGCGCTGCTGGTCATTGCCGCATTCTTCACCTCATTTTATAGCTGGCGTCTGATGTTCCTGACATTTTTCGGCCCGCCGCGTTGCTCTAATGAAGTGCTGAGCCATGTGCATGAAAGCCCGCCGGTGATGCTGGTGCCATTGATTGTATTGGCCTTTGGCGCGTTGATTGCCGGTGTCGGTTTTGCTGATTTATTTGTCGGCAAAGAGCAGGCGGCTTTCTGGGGCGGCACAATTTTCACCGCTGCCGATAACAATATTCTGGTTGAGTTGAAGCAAGTGCCAAGCTGGGTGATATTCAGCCCATTGGTGATGATGCTGTCAGGCTTTGCCTTGGCGTATATCCTCTATATTCGCCGCCCACATTGGCCACAAGCCATCGCTGAAGAGCATGATCTGATTTATAAATTCCTGCTCAATAAATGGTATTTCGACGAGATTTATAATTTTATCTTCATCCGTCCGGCCAAATGGTTGGCCCGCTTATTCTGGAAAGGCGGCGACGGCTTTATTATTGACGGTTTCGGCCCGGACGGCATTGCCGCCAATGTGCTGCGCGTAACCAAGCGTGTGGTCGCCGTGCAAACCGGTTTTGTTTATCACTACGCATTCGTCATGTTGTTGGGCGTCGCCGGCTTTGTTAGCTGGCTGATGTTGACGGGGGGACATTAATCCATGACCGATTGGCCACTCCTTTCAACCATCACATTTTTGCCGCTGTTGGGCGCTTTGTTCATTTTGCTGGTGCGCGGAGACGAAGCAGCTATCGCTGCCAATTCGCGCGCCGTTGCGCTTTGGACAACCGTCGTCACCTTGCTTTTGACGATTTTTATGGTCAGCCGCTTCGACGGCAGTTCAGCTGAATTTCAATTTGTCGAGCGGGTGGAATGGCTGCTGCCCGGCATTGATTATGCAATGGGTGTGGACGGCATTTCAGTGCTGTTCGTTCTATTGACCGCTGCGCTGATGCCGATTTGTATTCTGGCCAGCTGGCACGCAATCAATACGCGGGTGCGCGAATATATGCTGGCGTTTTTGGTGCTGGAAACGCTGATGATTGGCGTCTTCTGCGCCATGGATATCATTCTGTTCTATTTGTTCTTTGAAGGCGGCCTGATACCGATGTTCCTTATCATTGGTGTATGGGGCGGTGCGCGACGCATTTATGCCAGCTTCAAGTTTTTCCTATATACGCTTATCGGCTCGGTGCTGATGCTGTTGGCGATTTTGGTGATGTATTGGCAGGCCGGCACCACCTTTATTCCGGATTTAATGGCTTATGGGTTTGACGCTTCTTGGCAGACCTGGCTGTGGTTGGCGTTCTTTGCCAGCTTCGCCGTAAAAATGCCGATGTGGCCGGTGCATACATGGCTGCCCGATGCGCATGTGGAAGCGCCGACAGCAGGGTCGGTTATTCTGGCCGGTGTGTTGTTGAAAATGGGTGGCTACGGCTTCTTGCGCTTCTCTTTGCCGATGTTTCCGATTGCCTCCGATATGTTCGCGCCAATGGTATTTGCGATGAGCGCGATTGCCATTGTTTACACTTCGCTGGTGGCTTTTGCGCAAGAGGATATGAAAAAGCTGATTGCCTATTCATCCGTCGCGCATATGGGCTTTGTGACGATGGGCATTTTCTCTGCCACCGTGCAAGGGGTGCAGGGTGCGGTGTTTCAAATGTTGTCGCATGGTTGGATTTCAGGCGCCTTGTTCCTGTGTGTCGGTGTTGTTTATGACCGCATGCACACGCGCGAAATTGCTGCTTATGGCGGTCTCGCCAATCGGATGCCGATTTATGCAACCGTGTTTTTGCTGTTCACCATGGCCAATGTCGGTTTGCCCGGCACATCCGGTTTTGTCGGTGAGTTCTTGACCATTCTCGGGGCGTTTCAAATCAGCACATGGACGGCATTATTTGCCGCCAGTGGGGTGATTTTCTCAGCCGTTTATGCGCTGTCGCTTTATCGCCGCGTCACCTTTGGCCAAATTGAGCATGAAGGCTTGCAGCAAATTGCCGATATGGACCGGCGCGAAATATTCATTATTGCGCCGTTAGTGGTGGCAACCATTTTATTCGGTATTTGGCCAATGCCAATTCTTGACCTGACAGCGCCATCGATTGACGCGCTGATTACCGCTTATCAAGAAGCTTTATCCAATCAATTCGCCGGCCAGGCTGCGGGTGGGGGACAGTAATCATGCTTAATAATCTGACCCTCATTTTGCCGGAATTCATCCTCTTTATGGGGGCTATGGGCCTGTTGATGATTGGCGCTTTTTCAAAGACCGATGCGACCAAAACGGTTGATTTGGGTGCGATTGCCATTCTCGCCTTGGCGACAGTGGCGGCCGGCAGTTTCGCCGGTGATACCCGCGCATTTGCCTTTAACGGCGCTTTCGTTATGGACAGCTTCGCCTCCTTAATGAAAGTGCTGACATTCATCGCAACCGGCATTGCCATTGTCATGTCGCAAAGCTTTTTGCAGCGCGAGAAGCTGGCCCGTTTTGAATATTCCGTTCTTCTGCTTCTGGCCGCCGCCGGTATGGGCATGATGATTTCCGCCAATGATCTCATCTCGCTTTATATGGGCATTGAATTGCAAAGCCTTGCGCTTTATGTGGTGGCCGCCATTAATCGCGATAGCTTGCGCTCAACCGAAGCGGGATTGAAATATTTCGTATTGGGTGCCTTGTCTTCGGGCATGTTGCTATATGGCGCATCGCTGATTTACGGTTTCTCAGGCTCAACCAATTTTGCTGAAATCTCAGCTGCTTTCCAGCCGCAAGACGGCGTGTTGCCAATGGCGCAAGTGCTGGGTCTGGTATTCTTACTGGCCGGTTTGGCATTTAAAATTTCCGCCGTGCCGTTTCATATGTGGACACCGGATGTATATGAAGGCGCGCCGACCAGTGTCACCGCGTTTTTTGCGTCAGCCCCGAAAATTGCCGGCATGGCGATTTTCCTGCGCATTATGATGACCGGCTTTGAAGACGCTCTGGTGGCGTGGCAGCAAATCATTATTCTGCTGGCTGTGGCCAGCATGGTGCTTGGCGCTTTTGCCGCCATTGGGCAGCAAAACATAAAACGCCTAATGGCTTATTCTTCTATCGGTCATATGGGGTTTGCGCTTGTCGGCTTTGCCGCCGCTACCCCGACCGGTGTTTCAAGTGTCATTCTTTACATGGCGCTTTATGTGGTGATGACGCTCGGCACATTTGCCTGCATTTTGTCGATGCGCCGCGATAGTGGGCCGGTTGAACGGATTGATGATTTGGCCGGATTGAGCCAGACGCGCCCGTTTATGGCTTTTTGCATTGCGGTGATGATGTTCTCTTTGGCAGGTGTTCCGCCCATGGCCGGTTTCTTCGGCAAGCTGTTTGTCTTCCGTGCCGCCATTGATGCTGACCTTTACGCGCTATCGGTGATTGGCGTTTTGGCCAGTGTTGTCGGTGCTTATTATTATTTGCGGATTGTCAAAATCATGTATCTCGACCCGCCAAGCGATGATGTAAACGAGGCGATGCCGCGCGAGCTTTCTTTCTTGGCCGGTGCGATGACTGCCATCACCTTATTGTTCTTCGTCTATCCGGCACCGCTGGTTAAATTGGCCGAAACCGCAGGCGCGGTTCTGATGCAAAGCGATACGCTGGCCATGCCGAAAATCGAATTGCATGACAGCCATAACGGGGGCCATATCGGCCAGTGACCGTTCTTCCAAACGGATATGCATTGCGCCATCTCGCCGAGGTGGACAGCACCAATGAAGAAGCGCGCCGCATGGCGGCAGCGATGGACAAAATCCCCACTTGGATTATTGCGGATAGCCAAACGGCGGGGCG
This sequence comes from Alphaproteobacteria bacterium, assembly GCA_965662315.1. Taxonomy (GTDB): domain Bacteria; phylum Pseudomonadota; class Alphaproteobacteria; order RS24; family RS24; genus UBA8337. Next base: position 6,760 of record CBFIHY010000029.1, on the reverse strand, counting down.
TGGCCGTCGCGGTCGCGCTTGGGCGTCGCCGACCGGCAATCTGATGACAACGCTTTATCTGCCGAAAAGCTATAGCGCGGTTATTGCCGGACAATTGGCCTTTGTTGCCGGTCTGGCTTTGGAAAGCACGGTGCGGCACTTTATTGGTGATGCGGCGCGGGTGAGCGTTAAATGGCCGAATGATGTTTTGATTGATGGCAAAAAAGCCTCCGGTATTTTGCTGGAAAGCGCCGTGCAAGAGGGCAAGCTGGGGTGGATTGCCATCGGGCTTGGTTTAAATTTGGTGCATCATCCTGACGACACGCCTTATCCGGCAACCGATATATCTGATTATATTGCGACGCCGCCGAGCAATATTGAGGCATTGGAGATATTGGCCAATGCTTTTGATACGGTTTTCCGGCAATGGGAAATGGGCGGCTTTGATGTTCTTCTAAAGGCATGGCGTCTGGTCGCGCATGGGTTGGGTGAGCCAATTGTCGCAAGGCTGGAAAATGAGGAAATCAGAGGTATCTTCCTCGATATCGATGAGAAGGGCGCTTTGCTGCTGAAAGACGGTAGCGGCGAAACGCATATTATCGATGCAGGTGACGTATTTTTTCCGGATGTGGGCTAGATGAGCGAAAACAATAATAATGAATTGGTATTCCTGCCTTTGGGCGGCACCGGCGAGATTGGCATGAATTGCAATCTTTACGGCTATGGGCCGCGTGGCAAAAGACAATGGATAATGGTCGATTTGGGCGTCACTTTCGGCAAGCATAGCGAGCCGGGGATTGATGTCATCACGCCGGATATTGAGTTTATCGAGCAGCATAAAGATAATTTGCTGGGGCTGCTGCTGACGCACGGTCATGAAGACCATATTGGTGCGGTCGGTCATTTATGGCCGCGCTTGCAATGCCCGATTTATGCGACACCCTTTACCGCCGCATTGGTGCGCGGAAAATTGGCCGAGGCCGGTTTATTGGAACAAGTGCCATTGCACATTATCGAGACGGATGCGCATTTGGAATTGGGGCCGTTCGCGATTGATTATATTTGCCTGACCCATTCGATTGCCGAGCCGAGCGCACTGGCTATTGAGGTTGATGGCGCGCGCGCTTTGCATACGGGCGATTGGAAAATCGACCCTGATCCGGTGATTGGCAAGCTGACGGAAGTCGAGCGATTGAAAGCCTTGGGCGATGCCGGCATTGACGCGATTATTTGCGATAGCACCAATGTGCTCACGCCGGGCCGCTCCGGCTCAGAGGCAGAGGTTGGTAAAATGTTGGAAGAAGTGGTGACTGATTGCGCCTCCCGCGTGGTGATTACCACCTTCGCCTCCAATGTGGCGCGGATGACCAGCATTGCGCAAGTGGCGGTGAATACCGGACGGCATTTGTGTTTGGCCGGTCGCGGTATGCATAAGATTTATCAGGCGGCACGAGAAACCGGTTATATGACCAAATTCCCCGAACTGATTGATGAGGCTGATGTCGGTTATTTGCCACCGGAAAAAGTTCTGATTTGCTGCACCGGCAGCCAAGGCGAGGCCAATGCTGCGCTTGGTCGAATGGCGCATGGGCGGCATCCGCATTTGACTTTGGAGCCGGGCGATAGCGTTATCTTCTCGTCCAAAATGATACCGGGCAATGAGACTGAAATTTTGGCGCTGCAAAATCGTCTGGCGCAAATTGATGTCGAGATTATTTCGCCAAACGGGTCGGATATTCATGTGTCGGGCCATCCGTGCCGCGATGAATTGGCCGATATGTATGGTTGGGCGCGGCCACGCGCAGCCATTCCGGTGCATGGCGAGCATCGGCATTTATTGGCGCATGCGGAGCTGGCTGAAGAGCTGGGCGTCGAACAACCATGTCGCATTCATAATGGCGAGATGGTGCGCATTGCCCCCGGGGCTGCCGAGGTTATCGATGTGGTTCGAACCGGTAGGCTGTATCTTGACGGCGATATTATGACCGACAGCAAATCGCAAGCGACCCGAGAGCGGCGCAAGCTATCTTATAATGGCGCGGTGTTTGTCGCTGTGCCGATTGATGCGGCTGACCGTTTGGCCGGACAAGTGGATGTCGAATTGGTCGGTGTGCCTGATGATGATGGCATGGTGAAGTTGGCCGATTGGGCATTGGATGCGGTCGAGCGCGCGATACCGTCTAACGGAAAATTGACGCCGGAGCGCGCCGAACATGATATCGGCGTGGCCGTGCGCCGCGAGCTATCGCGTCGTTGGGGCAAGAAGCCATTGGTGGCAGTAAGCTTTGTAAGGGTTTAGGAGGCGTGAATGATTGAGATTAGTTTTATCTTCGGTGTCGCCATTTACGGCATTATTTGGTTTCTTACCCTGTTCATGGTGCTGCCATGGGGGGTGGTGTCGCAAGAAGAGCATGGCGAGATTATGCCCGGCTCCAGCGAAAGCGCGCCGGCGCAGCCGCGCATCGTCAAGAAGCTTCTGATTACCACCGGCGTATCAGCGGTGTTTTACTTGATTGTTTATTGGCTGTTGAGCAGCGGTGCTTTGGCTGAATTGGACTTGCCGTTCATTCCTGATTTCACGCAAGGGCGGGGTTAACGGAACCGCCATAAAAAAAGCGGGACCCGAAGGCCCCGCTTAAAATGTGCTTCGAGTAAACTCGAAAGGTTCCTCCCAAAACCCGAGGACGCAGTCCTCATCCACGAAAAAAAATTAGCTAGATTTTCGGCCTTTGTCACCCGCTTTTTACGTTTTTGTGACATTTACTTGCGCCGTAATGTCTGCGTGTTATGAATTAATTCAATCAAGCGCGCCAAAAGGAAACATTCATGCGTCTGTCGAAATATTTTCTGCCAACTTTGAAAGAGACTCCGAGCGAAGCGCAAATCGCCTCGCATCGTTTGATGTTGCGCGCCGGAATGGTTCGGCAAAGCGCGGCGGGCATTTATAGCTGGCTGCCTTTGGGTTTGCGGGTGCTGCGCAAGATTGAACAGATTGTCCGCGAAGAGCAAAACCTGGCCGGTGCGGTTGAGGTGTTGATGCCGACTTTGCAACCGGCAGAAATTTGGCGTGAGTCCGGTCGCTATGATGATTACGGCAAAGAAATGTTGCGCATTACCGATCGCCATGACCGCGATTTGCTTTACGGCCCGACCAATGAAGAATTGATTACGCAAATTTTTCGCGACAATGTAAAAAGCTATCGCGACCTGCCGCAAAACCTCTATCACATTCAGTGGAAATTCCGCGACGAAATCCGCCCGCGTTTTGGCGTGATGCGGGGGCGTGAGTTTTTGATGAAAGACGGCTATAGCTTCGACATTGATGAAGCTGCCGCACGCGCCGCCTACCAGAAAATGTTTGTCGCTTATTTGCGCACATTCCGCCGCTTGGGGCTGAAAGCCATGCCGGTGGCAGCTGATACCGGCCCGATTGGCGGTGATTTGAGCCATGAGTTTATTATTCTGGCCGAGACCGGCGAGTCGGAGATTTTCTGTCATGCCGATATTCTCGACCTGCCGGTGCCCGATGCCGATTATGACGGCGATTTGACGTCTGTGATTGACGCGTTTACCGAATTTTATGCGCGTTCTGATGAAATGCATGATGCTGATAAATTTACCGCGGAAGTTCCGGCAGATAAGCAATTGACCGCGCGCGGCATTGAGGTAGGGCATATTTTCTATTTCGGGCAAAAATATTCTGAGCCGATGAAGGCGATGGTGGCCGGTCCGGATGGCAAAGATGTTGCCGTGCATAGCGGCTCTTACGGCATTGGCGTGTCGCGTTTGGTCGGCGGTATCATTGAGGCATGCCACGATGAAGACGGTATTGTTTGGCCATGGGCGGTCGCGCCGTTTCATATCGGCTTGGTTAATTTGAAGCCGGGCCATGAGGGCTGCGATGCCTTGTGTGAAAAGCTGGATGCGGCGCTGACACAAAATGGTCTTGAAGTTTTGTATGATGACCGAGATGAACGGGCCGGTACCAAATTCTCTGATATGGATTTGATAGGCCTGCCATGGCAAGCCGTTATTGGCCCAAGAGGGGCGGAGAGCGGCGAGATTGAAATCAAGAACCGGGCAACCGGCGAAAAGCAAACTTTGGGTTTTGACGCGGCATTGGATTTATTGTCCGCGCCACCCGCTTGAGAGACTGAATGAACCGCGCTTTTAGCTTCCTTGAATGGCAAATTGCCGGCCGTTATTTGCGGGCCAAAAGGCGCGACAGTTTTATTTCTGTCATCGCGGCGATTTCATTTCTCGGCATCTCAATGGGCGTCGCCACTTTAATTGTCGTCATGGCGGTGATGACCGGCTTTCGCGGTGATTTGCTGGACCGCATTTTGGGCGTTAACGGCCATGCCACCATTCGCAGTTATGACACGCGCTTTATTGACCGCGATTTATTGGTCGAGCGGCTGCAAATCGTCGATGGGGTGGTGCTGGCCACGCCTCTGGTTGACGGGCAGGCCATGTTATCGGCCGGTGATGCGGCGCGCGGGGTTTTGTTGCGCGGGCTGCCGGTCGAGAAGATTCAACAATTGCCAAGCCTTGCGGGTCGTGAATTGGAAGGCAGTCTGGCTGACCTCGCCAAACCCAATACGATTGCGGTCGGTGCACGATTGGCCGAACGCTATGGCTTTAAAGTCGGGCAGAAAATATCACTGATTTCCCCGCGCGGCACGCTGACCCCGTTTGGCACGGCACCGAAGTTGAAGCAATTTGAACTGGTGGCGATATTTCGCATCGGCCTGTCGGAATATGATTTGAATTTCACCTTTGCCTCGATTGAAACGGCAGGTGCATTTTTTAATCTGGGGCCGCATCAGGGAGCGATTGATATTATTATCGATGACCCGGATTTGATTGATATGCGCGCGCCCCTATTGCGGCAGGCGGCAGGCAGCGAGAACTATCTGACCGATTGGAAGCAAGCCAATAGCACGCTGGCCGGCGCGCTTGAGGTAGAGCGCAATGTCATGTTCCTGATTTTGACCATGATATTGCTGGTTGCGGCGTTGAATATTATTTCCGGCCTGGTGATGTTGGTGCGCGATAAGGGCCGCGATATTGCTGTTTTCCGCTCCATGGGGGCGACGCGGGGCATGATTTTGCGGGTCTTCTTCCTGACCGGTGCCAGCATTGGCGTTAGCGGCACAGTGGCCGGACTGGCAGGCGGCATTTTATTCGCCAGCTATATTGAAGAAATTCGCCAGTTCCTGATTTTAACTACCGGCGCCAATTTGTTTCCGGCTGAGATTTACTTCCTCGAGCGGATGCCATCACGGATTTTGGTCGATGATGTGGTGCAAGTGGCGATTATGTCTCTGGTGCTGTCATTTCTCTCGACCTTTTATCCGGCTTGGCGGGCGGCCTCTATGGAACCGGTGGAGGCGTTGCGTAATGAGTAGTCATTTTGTGCTTCGCAATATTCACCGTGGCTTTTCGCAAGGCACGCGCAGGCTGGATGTTTTGCGCGGTGCGGACTTGGATGTGCAGGCCGGCGAAGTGGTGGCATTGGTCGGCCCTTCCGGTTCCGGTAAATCCAGCCTGTTGCATATTGCCGGATTGCTGGAGCGGCCTGATCGCGGCACGATTGAGCTGGCCGGACAAACAGTCGATAGCGATAATGACGCGCAACGCACGGCGATGCGGCTGAAACATATCGGCTTTGTCTATCAATTCCATAATTTATTGCCGGAATTCAGTGCCGAGGAAAACGTCGCCATGCCGGCGCGCTTAGCCGGACAAGGCGGCAAGCAGGCGCGCCAAGACGCGGCTGCTTTATTGGGGCGCCTTGGATTGGCGGATAGGGTTTCGCATTTGCCGTCGCAGCTTTCCGGCGGCGAGCAACAGCGTGTCGCGGTAGCCCGTGCCTTGGTGCATCAGCCGGATTTGATATTGGCCGATGAACCGACCGGCAGTCTGGATAGCGAAGCGGGCAGTAAAGTCGCCGATTTGCTGCTTGGTGAAGCGCGCGCGCAAGGGGTTGCGGTTTTGCTGGCGACGCATGATTTGGAATTGGCCGGACAGGCTGACCGGATTGTCCGTTTGCGAGACGGTCTTATTTCTTAAATTTCCTAAAGTCGACTAAGTGATTGTTTTTACTGAAATATAAAACTGTTTGACAAAAGAACAAAAAGTGAACATATTATGCCTCAAAGGGAGAAAGACCATGAAAGAATTGTTCGAAGATATTATCGCCGTTTGCACTTTGTTGGGCATGGGTATGGCCATCATCATGTGGGGCTCCATCGGCCAAGCGATTGCCGGATAATCGGCGCGCTTAACGTCAATCAATAGGGGATACTTGCGGCTTATCCCCCTTATTTTGATGTCTAACGGCTGACTTGGCCACAGGCTTCGGTAAACTGGTCTCTGTTGAGTGATTCCGGTTGTGTAGCGAAAAATGTCCGAAGCCTTGAAAATTGATAATGAGCTGCAGCTTATGATGCCGAAATTCGTTCATTTACGGACGCACAGCGCCTATTCGCTGTTAGAAGGGGCTTTGCCGGTCAAAACCCTTACCCAGACCGCATTGGCGGCACAAATGCCGGCCTTGGCGGTAACCGATCGGAATAATCTGTTTGGCGCATTGGAATTTGCCGAAACCGCATCTGCGCTGGGTATCCAACCAATTATCGGCGCGACGGTTCTATTGCGCGATGATGAAGAAAGCGGCGATATCGCGCTTTTGGTAAAAGACCGCACCGGCTATGAGAATTTGATGGCGCTTATTAGCTCAGCCCATTTGGATGCTGAGGGCACGCAAGGGCCGAGC
>CBFIHY010000028.1:0-12917 GCA_965662315.1 Alphaproteobacteria bacterium | reverse complement strand
TGATGGTGGCGGGGCCGCAAAGCGTTTCCGGTTCGACCAATTATCCGCGCGCCATTGAAGTGGCGGTTGATTGGATTGGTGATTTCTTGGCGCGTATACAAGATGAGGGCGTGCAGCGTTTTGAAGCCGATGCGCAAGCCCAAGGCGACTGGACGCAGGAAGTCATTCAAATGCAAGAAATGATGCCGTTCAGCAAAGTCAAAAGCTGGTTCACCGGATATAATTCAAACTTGCACGATAAGGATGGGCCGATGCGTTATATCGCCTATTGGGGCGGTGCGCCGCGCTATACCAAAATCCTCAATTCTGTGGCGGATGAAAATTATCGCCATATCCATCGGCGCTAGCGACGCGGTCTGTTTCTCTTGATTTTTTTCCGGCCTGCTGCCTAGAGTTAACGAAACGGAGAGAGAGATGCGCGGGTTAACAAATTTTGCATTACCGATAACCATCGGCCTGATAGCGGTTTTTGGCTGGGCGTTAAACTTATCGGTTGAAGAAAAACGTGGGGTCGGTGCCGAGCCGCCCTTAACCGTTTCCCCATGGGATGGCTTGAGCGATGCCGATTATGAGCGCGCCGCCGCTTCGGTCAAAGCCGTATATGGCGATGCGGTGATTTTCACGCGCATCAGCTTGAAACAGCCTGAAAAAGCCGTCGCCTTGGATTGGCAAGAAGGTGCGCTCGCGCAGCGCGCGGCGGAAGTGACGTTTTTATCCAAAGACGGCCCGCGTGTGGCTGAAATTGACTTGCTGAGTGGCGGGGTGTTGGCTGACGCGCCGATACGCGGCGGACAGCCCATGTTTTCAAGCGAAGGCGAGTTAAATCCGCTGGTGATGAAAATGATGGAAGACCCGACAGTCACCAGCGCCATGGCGGCGCGCGGTGTCGGGCCAAATGAGTGGATTTGCCTGCCACGCACAATCGGTCGTTATTTTGCCGATAAGGTGGATGTGAAAAACAATCGGCTGGTGCGGCTCGACTGTTTTTATATTGCCGGTAGCGGTGCGCTTGGCATTTTGCCCAGCAGCAATGTTTATGCGCGGCCGATTGAGGGGCTGGCATTTTTATATGATTTAACCAGCGGTCAAATTGTCGACATGACCGATACCACTTCGGGGCAAACCGCGCCGCCGCATGATTTGCCGAGCGGCGAGTTTGGTAAAGGGCAGCTGAAACATCGCGCGGCCGTGCGGCCGGTAAACAGTTCTCGTCCGCAAGGAGTGAATTATAAAATGCGCGGCAGCCGCATTGATTGGCAGGGCTGGCAATTCCGCCTGCGCTTCGATGCGCGCCAAGGCACGGTGCTGAACCGTGTCGGCCATAAAACCGATACGGGATTGCGCGGCGTTGCTTATGAGATTGCCATGTCGGAAATGTTTGTGCCCTATCATGATAAAGACCCGAACTGGTTTTATCGCGCCTATTTCGATATGGGCGAATATGGGCTCGGCAATATGGCGACCGAATTGCAAAATGCCGATTGTCCATCGCATGCCGAATATATGAATGTCATGCTGCACAATGTTGACGGCTCGCCGGTTGAGGCGCCAAATCGTATTTGCATTTTTGAGTATGATCCGGGGCATCCGGCATGGCGGCATGATGAGCCGATTTATAACGGTATTCCGGGCATGCAAACCCATCAATCGCGCCGCGCCACAGAGCTGGTGGTGCGCATGGTGGCGACCATTGGTAATTATGATTACTTCCAAGACTATGTTTTTACGCAAGATGGCCGCTTGCGCATTCGTCTCATCTCAACCGGCATTGATGCGGTAAAAGCGGTTCAAGCAGAAAGCTTGGCCAGCCCGAGCGCGGCTGATGACACAAAAACCGGCACGCTGATTGCGCCGCATCGGCTTGGCGTCAATCACGATCATTTCTTCAGCTATCGCATTGATTTTGATGTCGACGGGGTTGAGAATAATTTTACTCGCATGCGCTTGGTGGCCCCGCCGCAGCCTAAATCAGCGCCGCGGCAAGGCATATGGCAGGTCAGCCCGCAACGAGTGGGTGACGAAAAATCCGCGCAAACCGATATGAAGGCAGAGCGTCCGGCAGCGCTTTTATTCTCAAGCGGTGCGGCGAAAAATGCCATGGGCTATCCGACCGGTTATCAGTTGATGATGCCGAATATCAAGCCTTTGGTGACGCCGATGGATGAAACCTTCAAGCGCGCCTATTGGGTGCAGAAAAACCTTTGGGTGACGCGGTTTAAGCGCGATGAGATTTTCGCCTCCGGCCTGCAGGTCAATCAATCAGCCCCATGGCTCGGCTTGCCGGAATTCATTGCCGATAATGAGCGGCTGGAAAATACCGATATTGTCGCTTGGGCAACAATGGGGTTTCACCATGTGCCAATGGCCGAGGACTGGCCGGTTATGCCGTCTAAAGTTGATGAAATAATTTTGAAGCCACGCAATTTCTTTGACCGCAATCCGGCGATTAATTTGCGCGATTAGGAGACGGATATGATTGATGCGAATGAAACATTTAACGGCACTTGGCCGTTCAAGCCGCAATTTTCAAATGCAGCGGGTTTCAAGCAACATTATGTTGATGAGGGCTCTGATAGCGGCGGTGAAACAATTTTGTGCCTGCATGGCGAGCCGACTTGGGGCTATCTTTATCGGCATATGATACCGGGTCTGGCGGCGCATTACCGCGTCGTGGTGCCTGACCATATGGGCTTTGGCAAAAGCGAGACGCCGCAAGAGCGCGATTATACGCTGCAAACCCATGTCGAAAACCTGACCGCCTTTATCGATGATTTGGGGCTTGGTGATATGACGCTGGTCTTACAAGATTGGGGTGGCCCGATAGGGGCGGCCTATGCCATTCGCAATCCCGATAAGGTGAAGCGAATAGTTATGATGAATACGGTGACCGGTTATGGTGGGGCGACACCAAAGCCTGAGCGCACCCCTTGGTTTGAGTGGATTGCCAAGCATGAAGAAGAAGGCACGCTGCGCGGCGTGCTGGGCGAGTTGGGCACAACGGTTTTGTCGATTATGAAATTACTGGGCTTTCACAATAGCGCCGCGGTCGACCGCAATTGGCTGGATGCATATGAGGGCCAGTTTCCCGACCGCGCTTCGTGCATTGGCGGCATCGAGTTTCCGTTGGATGTGCATTATGGCCGTATGGTGCCGTTTATTGTTGAGGGTCTGAAAACCGGCAATTTGGAAAAATTACAGGCCAAACCGGCCATGTTGGCAGAGGGCTTGCAAGACCGCGCCATTTGGCCGGAAAACGCGATTGCTGATTTTAAAGCCATATGGCCCGATGCGCCGGTCGTCACTTTTGATAATGCCGGTCACTTTATTCAAGAAGATGTGCCGGAGGCTTTGGTGCCGCTTATTCACCAATTCATTCAAATTTATAAATAGGCCGAGTGCGCGCGCCTGTTTGGAAAAATTCATGCCCTAACCGGAATATCCGGTTCAATAATCCTTATTTTGCAAAACCGGAAACAGGCCGTCCGCTGACAAAGTCATCCATCATCACGGCCAAGCGTGGGCCGACTTCCTCTTGCACAAAATGGCCGACACCTTCAATCACCACCCGCGTGGCGCCCGGCACACGCGTTTCAAACTGTTCGGCTGCGTCAGTGCCGCTTGAAGCCGGGTCTTCATCGGTAAAGGCGACTAAAAACGGTTTGTCCCATTTCTCATAAACCGCTTTCCAAACCTCGGCATTTTCCCTCAATTGGGACGGGATGAGATACGGAAAAATGCGCGCGCCGGCTTTGTAAGCCGGGGATGGAAACGGTGCTTCATAACCTTGCACGATTTTTGGGTCTTTAATGTCGCCCAAATTACGCATCAGTTTGCCGACGGCAATATCTTCTGCATGGTAAGCATACGCAATCCAACTTCTGAAGTTTGCGCGCTCGCGCATTTCTTCAAACGTCATGCCCCCTTCCCACCAGACAGCCAGCTTCAAAAGCGGATAGCCAATATATCCTCGCACACCATCCGCCGCGATAAGTGCCGTATTCGACACCACAATATGCGAAAAGCGATCGGGTGAATTGGCGACGACCCGCAAGCCGACCATGCCGCCCCAATCTTGTCCGAAGAAAACCGCGTCCTGTAGGTTAAGGCGTTCAACCAATTCGTCCATTATGTCGACATGCTTGGGATAGCTGTAATCTTCCATATTGACGGGCTTGTCTGACCTGCCAAAGCCAATCATGTCGGGAATAATGAGACGGTATCCGGCGGCCGTTAACGGCTCAATCATGTGGCGAAACAAATAAGCCCAGCTTGGCTGCCCGTGCAGCAGCAGGATAGGTTTTCCGTCTTTTGGGCCTTCATCAAGATAGTGAATGCGGAAATTATCAATCATCAAATAATTGGGTTTGAAATTGAAATCTTTTAGATTCTGAAAGCGTTCATCGGGGGTGCGCATCACACCCGGACGCACTTCCTCAGCATAGGCTTGCGATTGCAATCCTAAAATCATGCATAAAATAAATGCCGTTCTCATCATAATCTCCAAAGCCCCATTCGCTTAAAGTAATATTGCCTTAATATCACACAACGCGCTTTCCGGTATATTCTGTCTCCACAGATAAAATATCGCAGCAAAATCTGTGACTTGTTTCAAAAAGAAGCGGCAATTTGATAAATCCGGTTTCGCGGTTGTTTGTTTAACTTTTGTTTCTGGCGTTGCCTTTTGTTTTGGCGGTGCCTTTTGTTTCTGGCGTTGCCTGTGCCGCCGCGCTATAGAATGCCCATGTCGGCCAGCCCGCCCATTTTATATGTTGATGATATCCACCTCACCCATGGGGTGACGCCCTTATTGGACGGGGCCGGCCTATCGGTCGGGCGCGATGACCGCATTTGCTTGGTCGGGCGCAATGGCTCGGGCAAATCGACCTTGCTGAAAATAATTGCCGGTTTAATCGATGCCGATAGTGGTGAGCGGTTTGTGCAGCCGGGCATTGCCGTCGAATATTTGGCGCAAGACCCTGATTTTTCCGGCTTTCAAACGGCAGAAGATTATGTGCTTCAAGGGCTCAGCAATAATGAAGACCGGCAGCGCGCGTTTCAATTAATGGCCGATTTACATATTACCGGTGCCGCCGATATTCTTCCCATGTCGGGCGGCGAGCGCCGCCGTGTGGCTTTGGCCAAGGCGATGGCAGCGCAACCGGAAGTTTTATTGCTGGATGAGCCGACCAATCATCTGGATTTACCGGCTATTGAATGGCTGGAAACGGCGTTGCGGCAGATTAATTCGGCTTTGGTCCTGGTCAGCCATGACCGCCGGTTCTTATCCAATATGGCCAATCAGACCGTATGGTTGGATCGTGGGCAGACCAAATTAATGCGCAAAAGCTTTGCCTTTTTTGAAGATTGGCGCGATGAAGAATTGGACCGCGAGGCGGAAGCGCAGCATAAGCTGGACCGCAAAATTGCCCGCGAGGAAGATTGGGTGCGCTATGGGGTTAGCGGGCGGCGCAAGCGCAATGTCAAAAGGCTGGGCGATTTGCATAAATTGCGCCAGCAAAGGCGCGATTATCAAGGGCCACAAGGCGATATGGAAGCCGCGCTGCAAGCCGGAGACCGCTCCGGCAAGCTGGTGGTGAAAGCCGATAAGGTTGAAAAAGCCTATGATGGCCGCGTCATTGTCAAAAATTTCTCAACGCAGATTAAGCGCGGCAGTCGCATTGGTCTTATCGGCCCGAACGGCGCCGGTAAAACCACGCTGTTAAATATTCTGCTGGGGCAATTGCCGCCCGATAATGGCAATGTGCGGCTCGGCAAAAATCTGACACCGCTTGTTCTCGACCAGCAGCGCAAAGGCATTAAAAAAGACTGGAATGTCAAAGATGCGCTGACCGATGGGGCGGGTGATTTGGTCTCAATCGGCGAAGAGACCATGCATGTTATTGGCTATATGAAAAACTTTCTGTTCCACCCGTCGCAAATGCGCACGCCGGTTTCGGTCTTGTCGGGTGGCGAGCAGGCGCGTTTGTTTTTGGCGCGCGGGCTGCGCCAGCCCAGTAATTTATTGGTGATGGATGAGCCGACCAATGATTTGGATTTGGAAACACTGGACTTGTTGCAGGAAATGATTGCCGCTTATGAAGGGACGGTGATTTTGGTCAGCCATGATCGCGATTTTCTCGACCGCACGGTCAACGCGGTATTTCATAGTGATGGCGACGGCCAATGGATTGAATATGCCGGCGGTTATTCGGACATGAAGGCGCAGCAAAAAGCCGCCTTGCGCGATGGTGCGAGCTTAAAGAAAGGTGAAAAAGGTGAAAAAGGTGAAAAAACCGAAGCACTAAAAGACAAGCCGGTAAGCAAGGAGCCGCGCGCCGATAAGCCAACCAAGCTGAGCTATAAGCACCGCTTCCGATTGGAAAAACTGCCGGATGAAATGGCAAAGCTGGAAAATGATATTGCCGCGGCTGAAAAGGTACTGGCTGACGCTGATTTATTTGCCAAAGACCCGCAAAAATTTGATGCGATGGCGGAGAAATTGGCGGGTGCGAAAGAGCAGCTGTCAGCGGCAGAAGAAGAATGGCTGGCATTGGAAATGCTGCGCGAAGAAATCGAGAATTCCTGAGCCAAATTCGACATGCAAGCGATGCTGACTTTGCACTTATGCGCCGCGGCAACGGTTTGCATTTCATTGTCTAAATCGGTTTATCTCGGCTAGACATATTATGGTTGGGACCGTATCTTCGAGCCCTACGTGTGGAGGAGTTTCATGTTGTCTAAGATTACCCGCCTGGCTGCTATGGTCACCATTGGGGCAAGCCTTTTTGTCCAGCCCGCTTTGGCTGAAACCGGTCGCGATGTAATGGATCGCGTTTACAAACAATCTGATATTTTCCCGCAAAGCGAAGCGGAAGTGCGGTTGACCATTGTCGATAAAAAAGGTCGCGAGCGCGTGCGTTTCTTCAATCTGCGTTCAAAAAGCAGCGCAGAGTTCAAGCGGTCTTTGGTGAAGTTTTTCAAACCGGCCAATGTGAAAGGTGTCGGTCTGGCATCTGAAACCAATTTGGCAACTGAAGAGAAGCAGCAATATGTCTATTTCCCCTCCTTGAAAAGCGTGAAAAAGCTGTCCACTTCCGAGCAAGATGGCAGCTTTATGGGTTCCGACTTTTCTTATAGCGATATTGCCGGACGCACGCTGGATCAAGACGCGCATAAAATCTTCCAACAAAATGACAAATTTTTCGTCATTGAAAGCGTGCCGAATAATGCCGAAGACGCATATTCGAAATATTATACGACGGTTGATAAAGCCACCAACATCGTTCGCAGCGTCACATTTTATGACCGCTCAGGCGAGAAGTTGAAGACGCTGGCCAATCGTAAAGTGATTAAAGTAAATGGCGAGTTGATGGTGTCCAATTCAGTGATGACCAATCACCAAACCGAAGGGTCATCCACCATGGACCGCTCTTCCATTGTCGTCGATGTCAGCTTTTCTGATAATGATGTCGGCCTGAAAGGCTTGAAAGCCAATTAAAGTTTAAACGCGGAGTAGAGTAAATGTTGCGTAAAACGATTAGCTTGGCGGCGCTTGCTGCCCTGACGCTGGCCCCGTTAAGCGGCGCGTCAGCCCAAGGTCTGCCGCCTGAGGATGGCGGTTTTGAAATTGAAACCGAAGAAACCCGCGAGCCGGAAAGCTTTCTGGAAAACCTCAGTCAATATATCGGTGCTACGGCAGGAGCCACTACCGGCTCTTCCAATGCGGTTGAAAAAAGCCTGCAAGCGATGAATATTGCGGTGGATATTCCAATGCCGCGCGGCTTTAAAGCAGCGTTCTCAGTTGATGTCGGTAATTATGAAAATATTTATACGCTGGAATTAAGCGAAAGCGACCAATTCCAAGTCAGTGATTGTCGTCAGACTTATGCATCAAGCGGGTTCCCGTCAAGCGAGCCTAGCGAGCCGGCTTTTCCGACAGAACCGACACCCGGTTCGCCGCAAAGCGCCTATGACCAGTATAATTCTGATTTAGAGCAGTATGAAATCGATCGGCAGGCGTATGACAGTTACAATAATTGTGAGCGGTTTTACGATGAAAATGACTGGTTGGCGAATGATAAGGAAATTACCGTTGATGACAGCTTCTCTGAAATGAATGAGGCCTTTATCCAATGGGAGCCGACTTCTTTCATGACTTTGCAAGCCGGTCGCCAGCCGATTGTGTTGGGCCAGTTTGAGGCGTTTTCGCCGCTGATGTTTTTGACGCCAATGAAATCAACCGGCACCAAGACCCGCACGGCGAAAGCCGATTTGTCTTACGCGCAAGACGGTTTCAATGTCAGCCTGTTCCCGACTTCAAATATTGAAGTTTCATATTTGCAAGCCGGTAAAATGCGCATTGACCCGTCAACCGCGCAACGTTTGAAGCAATTTGCCGATGAGGATGCCGGCGAGTTGAAATTCGTCAATGATGGCGATCCAAACGCTTTTGTAGAAGAAATTGAAGAGCATGATCTCTCGGTTGCCCGCATTGTGTATTATGGCGATCGCTTGACCTTGGGTCTGACCTCGGTCGAAGGTGCCGACACAACAATGGACTTGATCCGTGATGCAGAAATCGTTCCCGATGATGGCGGCTACGCGCTTGGTAATGATAAGGGCATGCGGTTTCCGGAAATGTCAGCAACTGCTTTTGAGCTATCCTATCGTCTTGGTTCGAAATGGACCTTTGCGATGGAATATACCGAGCAGGAAACCGAAACGCAGTTCAGCGAATTGCCGAATGAATATTCCTACAACCAGGCTGACTGGATGACGCAATATGCGCGTGTGGTTTCAGAATTGGATGGACGCAGCTATATCGACTTTAACGTAACCATGGCCAGTGCCGGATTGATCTATAAGGGCGACCGTTGGTTGGCCAATTTGCAAGTTGCGCAACGCACCGAAGAAGGTGCGACCGCCACGGAAGATGATTTGTATAATAAGCTGAACTATGAGTTTATCGATACCAATCAAACCGAAGAGATGGACGACACATTGCCGATTTTGAACGTCGCGCGTTTGCTGGGTGCTGAGAAGCAGGGCTATGTCGGCGCCGGTTTTGGTGTGTTTGCGCAAAGCTTCGGCTTCGGTCTGACCGGCGGTTGGCGCTATTTTGAAAAGCTGGAAATCGGCGCTTTTATGGGCATGGCATTGGAAGTGACCGGTGCTGATACTGTTGAGCAGCAAGGTTATGAATCACCGGAAGGTGAAAGCTACGTCAATTTTGGTGTAAACTACCTATTCTAAAACCTAAGCAGAGGGAAAAACCATGTCTCAACGTCTTCTGGTCATTGCGGCCGGTTTTTCCCTCTGGTTAGCGGTTCTTGCCGCCGGCCTGTTTGGCGCACGCGGCCTGCAATATGACAATGATAAATGGCTGGACCCGGACAATCAGTATGAGATTGCCCGCACGATGCTGGCCGCTGAGTTCAATCAGTTTGAGAGCACCATGTTGCTCTTTAAAGCGGATAATCTTTTTACGGAAAAAGGCTATCAGCGGGCAGTTGATTTTTCTGCCAAGGCGAAAGAAATCAACGGCGTTGTCGATGTCGTATCGGTCTATGATGCCAGCCTGATTATGACCGATGCGGCCGGTTCATTGGTCATTACCACTTATCGCGAAGCGCTTGAGAACGGCCAATTGGAAGATATGGCAGCGCTGAAAAGCCGGTTTTATGAAAGCGAATATTTTGGCCGCTTACTGTCTACCGATGGCAAATTGGGTGCGTTTATCGTCAAGCAAGACACGGCCGCCAAGCCGCAATTGCGTGACCAAGTGGTCAAAGATGTGTTGGCTTTGGCTGCTCAAAACCCACTGACCACCGATGCTGAAATTGCCGGTGACGGCTATTTGAAGTTTTCCCTCGACCAAAAAACCAAGCAGCAATTAGGCACTATTTTGGGCATTGCCGGTGTCGGCATTGCGCTGTTTTTATTCTCGCTTTTCGGCCGCATTTGGAAAGCCGCCATGGTGTTGTCGACAGCCATTACCGCGGTTGCCGTGGCGATGGGTTTGATGGTGGTGTTCGGTCACAAGCTGACGATTATCGCGCTGGCCTTGCCGGTGATGTTGTCGGTGATTGTGGTCGCCGATAGCCTGCATATTATTCGTTATTGGGACCACGAGATTGATACGGCGGGCGATAGCACGACGTGGCAGCATGTTTTGCACGAAACACTGCAAGCCACTTGGCTGCCTTGCCTGACCACCTCGGCCACTTCCGCCGTCGGCTTCGGGGTGTTTTATTTCTCCGAATTGGTGCCGTTGCGCGAGTTTGGCGTAGACAGCTTTATCGGCATTTTGCTGGGCTATTTAATTATGATGGGCGGCATATTTTTATGCCTTTATGCGGCGACGCCGGGCGCTTTGGCGCGCCGTGGCGGACGTCATCACGGGCTGTCATTGCCCGACCGCGCGGCAGACCGCATTTTGAAACTGGATTGGTCGGTGGTTGACCATAATCGTCCGGCAACTTTTGCTG
Source organism: Alphaproteobacteria bacterium (assembly GCA_965662315.1). Taxonomy (GTDB): domain Bacteria; phylum Pseudomonadota; class Alphaproteobacteria; order RS24; family RS24; genus UBA8337. The sequence goes on along the minus strand of CBFIHY010000028.1, from coordinate 2,430 downwards.
TCGCTGCGTTTTTGACGTTAATGTCGGTCACCGCTTTGGTGATGAATGCGAAATCGGAAAGCAATCTGTTGGATGTGTTTTTCAAGCCAAGCTCGGATATTTACACAGCCTTTAATCGCGTCGATGATGAATTGGGCGGCTCCGGCGTCATTTCCATGGTGTTCATGACCGATGAAGAAGATTATTTCCGCACCTATCCGCCATTTACCAATGTGTTGGATATTGAGGGCGACATTACCACTTTGCGCGCCGTTAACTCGACGGAAAGCTATACCAATCCGTTGGGTGACATTCACCGCAATTTGGTGAGCGATGGCACACAATATCCGCAAAATGAAGAGCAATTGGCGCAAGAAATGCTGTTTTCGGAATGGTCGCGCAGCGCTGAAAGCCGCGATGTGCTGGCTGAAAGCGTTAATTTCACTTTCGACAGCAAGCATTTGCGCGCCTATACGCCGAATTTAAGCTCTACCGAATTGGATGCGGTGGTCAGCAAAATTGAAAAACAAATGTCACTGGTCGATATGGAAGCCTTGCCGGAGCCTATTTTCACCGGTCATTCAGTGTTTTTCAGCCAGCTATCGGGCTATATTTTGAACACGCAATTCACCACTATTGCGCTGACTTTTGTGGTGATTTTCGTGATTTTGATTATCGAATTTAACACGCGCCTCGCCATGGCCGGCATGATGGCTTGCTCATTGCCGATTATTATCACCATGGGCACGATTGCCGCGCTTGGCTATCCGTTTGACTTTGCCACGGTTATTATCGCCAGTGTCACTATGGGGCTGTCGATTGATGACACGATTCATATTCTGCACCGCTATCAGCATCATTTGGTCGATGAGCATAAGAGCCAGCGTTTGTCTTTGCGCCAAGCGATGTTTGTGCCGGGCCGCCCGATTGTACAATCGACATTTTTGTTTTGCTTCGGCGCCGGTGTGTTTTTAAGCTCTGATTTGGTGATGCTGCAGCGCTTTGCCAGCTTCACCATGCTTGGTCTGGTTTTGGCGCTGTTGGGCGCAGTGTTGTTGCTGCCATCGCTTTTGAGCCTGAGCTTTTTCAATAAAACCTCGACCGCGCAAGCCCAAGCCTCCGCTTAACGCATTATAAATTTGGCCGCTGACTGTCTTGGCAGTTGGCGGCGATGGCGCTTATTGACGATTTGATGCGCGCTTGTCATGCTTGGTCCGTCCAAAAACAAAAACAGGAACGGACCGATGAAACAGCATATGCGCGCCATTTTGGCTGCTTGCGGTTTGGCATTTTCAGTCACAATAGCGGCTTTCGCACAAGATTTGCCGCCTGATGTTAATGATACGGGCGGCTTTGAGATAGACACCGATAGCGGTGCCGGTCAAGGTGCCGGTTGGAGCCGTTATATTGGTGGCTCGGTCGGAGCGGTTTCGGCCGATGGCGATACGGTCAGCCGCCGACTGGCTGCGATGCGCCTCGATATTGATCTGCCGGCCAGCGATAAGCTGAAGACCGTTTTGTCGATTGATACGGTGGATTTTGAAAACAGCTATACGCAAGAATTGAAGTCGCGTTATCGGGATAATCATCGAAATTGTCGAACTAGGTTTTCCGATGCTGTTGCACCGCCTGACCCGCTTACCATTCCGGAAGATGACAGAGAGCAATCGGATTTCGACAATTCTCTGATTTGGGAAGGGAGTGAATGCGAGGACTTAATCAATGATGCGGAGGACGGCTATATCCCGCCCAAGCAGGAAACAAAAGCGTCGGACAGTTTTGCCGATTTTCGTGAAGCCTATGTGCAATGGGAAGCCAATGATTATGCGACGCTGACTTTTGGGCGGCAAAATTTGGTTTGGGGGCAATTTGAGTTTTTGAGCCCGGTCGGGTTTTTACTGCCGTTTCGCACTACCAATACCTCAACCCGGCCCAGCCGCGCCGATTTTTCTTTTGCGCAAGATGCCGCCGCCTTGTCTTTATACCCGACAAGCAATAGCGAGGTGAAGCTGATACATGTGCCGCAAATGCGCGTCGACCCATCGGTTGAAGAAAACCTCAAATCCTATGCACAGAATGATTATTGCGTGCGGGACAGCAATGGCGAGTTCACTAATTGCAGTTTGGATATTGACCGGCAGTTCCCCGATGCGGCGGATTTTGAGATGTCGGCTTTGCGCTTTACCCATTATGGCGAGCGGTTGAGTTTTTCCATCACTGCATTGGATGGCATACAAACAAATTTTGGCGACCCGTATCGTGATGCGAAATTGGTGCGAGCTGGCGACGACAGCTATGTTTTTGACAGCACGACGGATAAAGGGCTGGTCTATAGCGAATTGGAAACATTGGCTTTGGAGTTCGCTTATATTATCAATCCGCAAGTGACGATAAAAGGCGAGTTCGTAGCCTATGAAAGCATTGATGGCATAAATCTTCGTGATTTAGACG
>CBFIHY010000027.1:0-13017 GCA_965662315.1 Alphaproteobacteria bacterium | reverse complement strand
TTGCGTTTATCAGTCATCTCGGGCAGTTTAGCGACAATTCGAAACTGTCTCAGCATAAAGATGACAGATGGAGCGGTTTTAAACAGCCGCGTTTGATGATGACGAAACTGCAGCAAGCTGACTTATACGAGATAGACGTGCACGAGATAGACATGCATCAATCTGAAACGCCTAAATCAGAAACGGTTTTTGCGCTATCGACGGCACCCTTGCGCGCCGCCTTGGCGGTCATTCGCTTGACCGGCCCGAAAGCGCATACGGCTTTGCAGGCACTAACCGCGCAGCCCTTGCCGCCACCGCGGCAAGCGGTTTTGCGCGCTTTGCGGCATCCGGCCGATGGACGCTTATTGGATGAGGGGTTGGTTTTGTGTTTTGCCGCGCCGCATAGTTTTACCGGCGAAGATATGGTTGAGCTGCATGTGCATGGCGGCATGGCGGTGACGCAATCGATTTTATCGGCTTTATCGGAAATCGATTATCTGTCGGCGGCTGAAGGCGGTGACTTTACCCGCCGCGCTGTGTTGAACGGCAAAATGGATTTAACTGCCGCTGAGGCGATTGCTGACTTGATTGATGCTGAGGGTCATGCGCAACAAGCGCAGGCGCTGGGGCAGCTGCGCGGTGGCTTGCGTGACAAGGTTACCGGTTGGCGTGATCGGTTAAAAACCATGTTGGCGCATTTGGAAGCTGATTTGGAATTTGCCGATGAGGATTTGCCGGGCGGGTTGGGCCAGAAAGCGCTGGCGGAACTGCCGCAATTAAATGCCGACATTGACGACATGCTGGCCGATAAGCGCGGCTTGACGTTGCGCGATGGTTTACAAATTGCTTTATTGGGGCCACCAAATGCCGGAAAATCAAGTATTCTCAATAGGTTAGCAGGCCGCGAGGCGGCCATTGTGTCGGCCCGTGCCGGCACCACGCGCGATGTGATTGAGGTGGCAATGCGCTTGGACGGGGTGCCGGTGACTTTGGTTGATACCGCCGGTTTGCGCGATGCCGGTGATGACATTGAACGCGAAGGCGTGCGCCGCGCCGTGGCGGTGGCAGCGCAAGCGACGGTTAATTTGTTTGTCAGTGCACCGGATGCGGCGGTCGATAGCCGCGCCGCCGATAAAGCAGCGGTCGATATTTTGGCCAATGCCGATTTGCATATTGCCAATAAAGCCGATTTGGGCGCCCCGTCGGGTGATTTCGATATTGCTTATTCGGCCAAAGACGGCACCGGTGAAGAGGCGCTATTAGCCGCATTACATAGGCTGGTGGGCGAAAAAGCCGCCATAGGAGAGAGCGCCGCGATGACCCGCCTGCGCCATGTCGAGATTATTCGCGACGCCGGAGCGCATTTGAAGCGCGCACAAGCGGCGCCGGCGCTTGAGCTGGCGGCGGAAGATTTGCGACAGGCGCAACGGGTTTTGGGGCGGATGACCGGTGCGGTCGATGTTGAGCAATTATTGGACGTCGTGTTCAGCGATTTTTGTATCGGTAAATAACCGCAAAAAGCTGCTGCAAGCTCGCGGTGGCGATAAAAAGACAATTTCGATGTTTCACGTGAAACAATTTGTCATCGCGCCGCGCCCAGTTGATGCTTGCCGCGGAACCCTAAGCTGCGCTAATAGGCATTAACAAGGCGCAATGATGAAGCGTCATGTTAAAGCGCAATGATGAGATGTAGCGATGCTTGGCGGATAGCCGAGCGGTTGCGAAAGAGATGGAATGACAACCGGCACACCACTTAACGGCGCAAAGGCCTATGATGTTATCGTGATTGGCGGCGGCCATGCCGGCTGTGAAGCGGCGGCGGCGGCGGCGCGATTTGGCGCGCAAACGCTCTTGGTGACGCACAAGCTTGAAACGATTGGCGAGATGTCGTGCAATCCGGCCATTGGCGGCGTCGGCAAAGGTCATTTGGTGCGCGAAATCGATGCGCTGGACGGGCTGATGGGCCGTGTCGCCGACCAGGCCGGTATTCAGTTTCGCCTGCTCAATCGTCGCAAAGGGCCGGCCGTGCATGGGCCGCGCACGCAAGCCGACAGAAAGCTTTATCGCGAGGCCATGCAGCGGGCGATCGCGGCGACCGAAAATCTCGATGTTCTGGCCGCGCCGGTTGATGATTTAAGGGTCAAACATGGCCGCTGTGTTGGCGTTGTCACCGCCGGTGGTGATGAAATTTCCGGCGCCTCTGTGGTGCTGACCACCGGCACGTTTCTTGACGGCATTGTGCATATCGGCACACAGCGCATCGCCGCCGGACGGCATGGCGAGGCACCGGCGATTACGCTGTCGAAGCGGCTTTATGCGCTGGCTGAAGAAAGCGGCGCGTTGCAATTGGGGCGGATGAAAACCGGCACACCGGCACGGCTCGATGGGCGCACCATTAATACGGATATTTTGGAAGCGCAACCGGCCGACGATAATCCGGTGCCGTTCTCATTTTTGACCGAAAAAATCGATGTGCCGCAAACCGTCTGCCACATCACCCATACCAATCAGGCGACGTTCGATATTATCGAGAAGAACGTCAAATTATCGCCGGTTTATTCGGGCCAAATTGAAGGTGTCGGCCCGCGCTATTGCCCGGCCATTGAAGATAAGGTGGTGCGGTTTCCCGACCGTATTTCGCACCAGATTTTTCTGGAGCCGGAAGGCTTGGATGACCCTACGGTTTATCCGAACGGCATCTCCACCTCGCTGCCGGAAGATATTCAAGAGGCATTTATTCGTACCATTCCGGGTCTTGAACAGGTCGATATTTTGCGCCCCGGCTATGCCATTGAATATGATTATGTCGACCCGCGCGCCCTCTTTCCAAGCCTTGAGGCAAAGGCTTTGCCCGGGCTTTATTTGGCCGGACAGATTAACGGTACCACCGGTTATGAAGAAGCGGCCGGTCAGGGTTTGGTCGCCGGTATGAATGCGGCGCGCGCGGCGGCCGCTCAAGAGGCGTTGCTGTTTGACCGCGCCGAGGCCTATATCGGTGTGATGATTGACGATTTGGTGACCAAAGGGGTCAGCGAGCCGTATCGGATGTTTACCGCGCGGGCCGAATATCGCCTGACCTTGCGGGCTGACAATGCCGACCAGCGATTGACCGTCAAAGGCATGGCGGCGGGTATTGTCGGCAGCAAACGGGCGCAAGCCTTTGATAAAAAAATGACACGGCTGAGCGCGGCGCGGGCGCAAGCGGCCAGCTGGCAAATGACGCCAAATGAAGCGGCCGGTAAGGGCCTGCATATTCGCGCCGATGGCGTGCGCCGCACCATGGTTGAGTTGCTCGCCTATCCGTCGATAGAGTGGGAAGATTTGGCCGCCATTTGGCCGCCCATGCAAGACTGGTCTGAAGATATTCGTTTTCAGATAGAAACCGATGCGCGCTATGCCGGTTATCTGGACCGCCAGCAAGCCGATATTGAGGCGTTTCGGCGCGATGAGGCGCTGCGCCTGCCTGTCGATATGGATTATTTATCATTGGAAGGCATGGCCACTGAAGTGCGGCAAAAACTGGCCGCGGCCAGGCCGGTGACTTTGGGCCAAGCGGCACGTTTGGACGGGATGACGCCGGCCGCTTTGACGCTGCTTCTGCATCATGCGCGTAAAGCGCAAGCCGATGCCGCCGAATAGTTGCCGCGCCGCAATCATCCGATGAGCCAGGCCCGAACAGACAGAAACCTGCCGCAAACCGTCGATGCCTTTGCCGCGCAATTCGATGTTTCACGTGAAACATTATCCCGTTTGGTGGCCTATCAGGCGCTGCTGGGGAAATGGCAGAAGTCGATAAATCTGGTCGGGCCGGCAACATTGGCGCATTTTTGGTCGCGGCACGTGACGGACTCGGCGCAAATATTGACGCATAAGCCCGAACCCGCCGTATGCTGGCTTGATTTGGGCAGCGGGGCCGGTTTTCCGGCCCTCGTGCTGGCGATTATGTTGGCTGAAACGCAGCCTATGGCGCGTGTTCATATGATCGAGAGCGACCGTAAGAAAGCCAATTTTCTGCGCACCGTATTGGCCGAGACCGGTGTTGCGGGCGAGGTGCATCACGCGCGCATTGAGGCGGTGGCGGCGGATATGCCACCGGCTTTGCAGGCGGTTGATGTGGTGACGGCGCGGGCTTTGGCCGGATTGCCGGATTTGCTTTCTTTCATGCAGCCATTTTTCAATTCATCCACAGTTGCGCTGCTGCATAAGGGGCGCAATTGGCAGGAAGAATTGACCGCAGCGCAACAATATTGGAAACTGAAAGTCGAAACCCATAACAGCTTGACTGAAGATAGCGCGCGCATTTTGGCGCTCAGTGATTTACAGCCCAAGCGATAGCATGAAGTGGAGCGCCTGCGCGTGTCATTCCCCCCTTCCTCAACCGTAAATGAAACCGCACCGCGGGTGATTTGTTTGGCCAATCAAAAGGGCGGCGTCGGCAAAACCACCACAGCGATTAATTTAGGCACTGCTTTGGCGGCCATTGGCGAGCCGGTTTTACTGATCGATATGGACCCGCAAGGCAATGCCTCAACCGGTCTGGGCATTGACCGCGCGGCACGCGAAAAAACCAGCTTTGACGTGCTGCTTGGCGAAGCCGGCTTGGACGAGGCGATTTGCGACACCGCCGTGCCGGGCTTTGCCCTATTGCCGGCCAGTATGGATTTATTGGGGGTCGAGGTAGAGCTGGCGGATAATCCGCGTCGGCTTTATCGGCTGACCGATGCGTTAAATGAATTTACCGCCTCAGCGCAAGGCAGCCGCTTTTCCTATATTTTTATCGATTGCCCGCCTTCTTTAAACATGCTGACGCTAAACGCGATGACAGCCGCGCAGTCGGTTTTGGTGCCGCTGCAATGCGAGTTTTTTGCGCTCGAAGGGTTGAGCCAATTATTGCAAACCATTGAGCAGGTTAAAGGTGGGCTGAACCCGGCGCTGGACATTCAAGGCATTGTGCTGACCATGTATGATGCGCGCAATAATTTATCGGCGCAGGTCGATGCCGATGTGCGCGGGCATTTTGACGGGCTTGTCTATGACACGCTTATTCCGCGTAATGTCAGGGTTTCAGAGGCACCCAGCCATGGTAAGCCGGCATTATTATATGATCACAAATGCAGCGGCTCTCTGGCCTATATGAAATTGGCCGGTGAATTGGTGCGGCGCGAAGAAAAACGGCGGCAAGCGGCCTAATATCCGCATATGACACGCGGCCCCAAAGGGACCGGAGAGAAAACGAGAGATAATGGCATGAGCGAAACCGGAAAACGAGGATTGGGGCGTGGCCTGTCAGCCCTTATCGGTGATGCGGCGGCACAATCGGTTGTCGATACAAAGGCCAATATATCAGCCAATACACAGGCCGAAAATACCGGAGATGCGGCTACAATAGATGGTTTGACCTATTTGGGTATCGACCAGTTGCAAGCCGGGCAGTTTCAGCCCCGCAAATATTTCGACACTGATGAATTGGACGCACTGGCCGCCTCAATCGGAAAATCCGGCGTCTTGCAGCCCCTATTGGTGCGCCCTTTGGCGGACGATAAATATGAAATTATTGCCGGCGAGCGGCGTTGGCGTGCGGCACAAAAAGCGCAATTGCACCAGCTGCCGGTGATTATCCAGCCGGTTAATGACATTACGGCCATGGAGATTGGGCTGGTCGAGAATGTGCAGCGCGCCGACCTCAATCCGATTGAAGAAGCTGAAGGATATCAACGGCTTATCGATGAATTTGCTTATACGCAAGCGGAGCTGGCGGAGACCATTGGCAAGAGCCGCAGTCATATTGCCAATTTGCTGCGGCTGAGCGGCGCGCCGGATGTGTTGCGTGATGCGTTAATCGATGGGCAGTTGGGCATGGGTCATGCGCGGGCGCTTTTGGCTTTGTCGATTTCTGAGGCTGACATGGCGGCTTTGGTCAAACAAGTGATCGGTGAGGGGCTGAGTGTGCGGGCGGTGGAAAAACTGGCGGCCGTGAAAAAGCCGAAAAAACCCGCTTCATCGACCCCCAAGACAGCTGAAAAATCGGCTGATACACGGCAAGTTGAAAAGCAATTGGCCGATGCGCTGGGGCTTAATGTATCGCTTGAAGACCGGGCTGAAAAAGGCGGAAGCCTGACGATTAATTATAAGACATTGGAACAATTGGACGGGCTGATTGCGCGTCTTTTACGCCGATAACAAAGACGATAACCAAAACAGCAAATTAACGTTTGGCGGCACCGGCGATACGCAATAGCGCATTGCCGGTTTGTGCGGCGGCCATTGCGTTATTGGCACCACGGCAATCGCGTTCAGCTTGGTTTAAAATTTCTAATGCGCGGGCGCATTTGGCCGAGGTCCAAAGGCGCATTTGTTCTTCGACCAATGGCTTGCGGCGAAAATGCAAAGGCGGTCTGAAACTGCCAATCGCTTTGCCTTGCGGCGTGCCGCTTTCCATCAACCCCAATGCCAGATGCAGGGTTTGGAAATGCAATCGCGCCATCACCAAAACCGAGGCGGCGGCGGTGCCCGCATCAAACAAACGCCCCAAGGCCTTATCTGCGCCGGCCAGTTTGCCCAAAGCAATCTGGTCGATCAGCTGGTCCATTGTGCCTTGCGTTTGGTCACCCAAAGCTTGGTCAATATCTTCGGCGCTGATGAGGCCGCTTTCGCCTTTCTTGAGCACCCCTTTAAATAAAACCAGCCGTTCAATCTCGCGCTGGATAATGCCGCGATCGGTGGCCAGCCGCGCGCATAAAAGGTCGAGCGCTTGCGCGTCAATTCGGTAATGCTCGGTTTCCAAATATTGCCGTGCGAGGCGCGCAATATCGCGTGCTTCCAACGCATAGCAAGGTATCGCCATCGCCGCTTTGTCGGTTTCAATGTTTTTTCGCAATGCAGCGGCGGGTCGCAAATTACCGCTTTCAACAATGACCATGGCCGCTAAAGCGTCGGGCAAATTAGCCAGATAAAGTTTTACCGCCTCCGGCACGGCGCCGCCGCCGCCGCTAATATGCACCAGCTTATGCTCGCCAAACATCGGCAAGGCACCGGCCTCATCGGCCAACAGGCCGGGCTGGCCGGCAAAGGCGGTTTCGTCAAAGGCGGCATATTGCAACGGGTCAAAATCCTTGCCCAAATATGCCGCTTTCAATGCTTTAGCGGTTTCATGCACGCCGCCCTGGTCGGGCCCATAAACCAAAACCAAAGGCGGCGCGTTGGCGGCTTTCAGCTTTTGCACATAATTGGCTGCTTCATGCGCCTTTAATTTCATTGTTGTTTTCCGTTGAGGCGTTGGGAAAGCTGCAGCAATAATTGCTCGGCCAATTGCTCGCCCATGAGCTGCAGAACAATTTCTTCATCGCGCAATTGGTCGGCACCACTTTTCTGGCGTGCAAGGCTTTGCGTTTCGGTCAATGAAAAGCTTTGCGATGTCGCTTGCTTCAGATTTTGCAATTGCGCGCGCAGTTCCAGTCCAATTTCGATGCGAGCAGCCAAGCCGCTTTCATCGACTTGGCGGTTTTGCCGGCTGATTTTCGTATCAATGGAAAGCCGATAATCGGCGTTGTCGGATAATTGATAGCGACCGGTCAGCGCATTGCGCACATTATCCGCCGCCATGCCGGTAATCTTAACCGACGCCAAATCAACAGTGCCGCCCTGCATTTTATATATTGGGGTGAAGCCGCACCCGGCCAGGCCGAAAGATAAGATAAACAGCAGCGCCCAAATGATTTGAGACTTATGCGCGCGCGATACCCTGCTTGGCTGAGCGGTTTTACCCGACCACCAAATTGACAATCCGCCCGGGGACGACAATGATTTTTTTAATATCTTGCCCATCAATGAATTTCTCCACCGCCGGCTCGGCCAGCGCAATCTGCTCAATCATATCCTGATTGGCATCGACCGGCACAGAAATTTCGGCCCGCTTTTTACCGTTTATCTGAACCGGCAGGCTGACATGATCGGCGATTAAAACGCTTTCATCGGCGACCGGCCAGGCAGCATTGGCGACCAAGCCATCATGGCCTAATTTTTGCCAGCCGCTTTCCGCCAGATGCGGCATCATCGGGGCCAGCAATTGCGCCAAACGGCTAAGCGCATAATGGCGCGTTGCGGCAGCTTGCGCACCGTCTGCTTTAAATGCGGCAATCGCATTGACCAATTCATAAAGCTTGGCCACGGCGCGGTTAAAACCAAGTGCCGATAAATCATCGCCAATGCCGCGCATGGCTGCCTGCACATCGCGGTAAAGTTCCAAACAGGCGGCGTCTTCGGGAGCCGTGAACTGGCGCTTTTCGCCATCCGCCTCGATTGCTTGGCCCGCGTCAAATAATCGCCAGACGCGCTGGACAAACCGCCATGCCCCCTCAACCCCGTCTTGTGTCCATTGCACATCGCGCTCGGGCGGGCTGTCAGACAGCATGAACCAGCGCGCCGTATCGGCCCCATAGCGGGCGATAATATCATCCGGATCGACGACATTTTTTTTCGACTTCGACATTTTTTCGACCGCGCCGATTTTCACTTCGATATTTTCATCTGCCGCCAATACGGCGTGCTTGTCGCGGCGCATAATATCGGAAGGGGCCAGCCAATTGCCGTCACTGTCTTGATAGGTTTCGTGACAGACCATGCCTTGGGTGAACAAGCCGTCAAACGGTTCATCAAGACCGACATGGCCGGTTTTGTGCATCGCGCGGGTGAAAAAACGTGAATATAATAAATGCAAAATCGCATGCTCAATGCCGCCAATATATTGGTCAACCGGCAGCCAATAATCGACGGCGGCGCGATCGGTTGGCGCGCTCTCCACCGGTGCGGCAAAGCGGGCAAAATACCAGCTGCTATCGATAAATGTATCAAATGTATCGGTTTCGCGCCTTGCCGCTTGGCCGCAAGACGGGCACTCAACATGTTTCCAACTGGCATGATGGTCCAGCGGATTGCCGGGCTTTTCGAAACTGATATCGTCAGGCAACGTCACCGGCAGCTGTTCGCGCGGCACCGGCACTGTGCCGCAATCATCGCACAGCACAATAGGTATCGGGCATCCCCAATAGCGTTGCCGCGAAATGCCCCAATCGCGCAGGCGAAAATTCACCTGCTTTTTGCCAAGCCCGTCAGCTTCAAATTGGCCGATGATTTTATCTCGCGCTTCGGCCGGGCTCAGCCCGTCCAATGCTTGCGAATTAACCATCACCCCGTCGCCCGTATAGGCGGTTTCAGTAACTGAGAAATCAGCCTCATCTTTGGGCCGCACCACGGTGCGCACCGGCAGCTCATATTTCAGCGCAAAATCCAAATCGCGCTGGTCATGCGCCGGACAGGCAAACACCGCGCCGGTGCCATAGCCCATTAACACAAAATTGGCGACATAAACCGGCAGCTCCCAGCTTTCATCCAACGGATGACGCACCGTGAGGCCGGTATCGAAACCCAATTTCTCACCCGCTTCAATATCCGCTTCAGAGGTGCCGCGACGCGCGCATTCGGCGCGAAAGGCCGACAGCGCCTCATTGTCTTCAGCCAGTTGAACGGCCAAAGGATGGTCGGGCGAAATGGCACAAAAGCTCGCGCCATAAAGCGTGTCGGGGCGCGTTGTATAAATTTCCAGCGCGTCAAAATCACCCTGCGGCCGGCTTAGTTTGAAAGCGCAAGACAGACCCTCAGAGCGACCGATCCAATTGGCTTGCATCAGGCGCACTTTTTCCGGCCAGCGTTCCAACCTGTCCAGCGCGCTCAGCAAATCTTCCGCATGCTCGGAAATTTTCAAAAACCATTGCGTCAATTTTTTCTGCTCAACCGGCGCGCCGGAGCGCCACCCTTTGCCGTCAATCACTTGCTCATTGGCCAAAACGGTCATATCGACCGGATCCCAATTGACAATGCTTTCGCGTCTGTCGACCAGACCGGCCTCAACAAAGTCGAGGAACATGGCTTGCTCATGGCCGTAATAGGACGGGTCGCAAGTGGCAAATTCGCGGCTCCAATCAATCGATAGGCCGAGCTTTTTCAGCTGGGCGCGCATCGCGTCAATATTGTCATAAGTCCAGCTGGCCGGATGGGTGTTTTTTTCCATCGCCGCATTTTCTGCCGGCATGCCAAACGCATCCCAACCCATCGGGTGCAAGACGTTAAAGCCTTGCGCTTTTTTGAACCGCGCCACCACATCGCCCATCGCATAATTGCGCACATGGCCCATATGAATGCGCCCCGACGGATAGGGGAACATTTCCAATACATAATATTTCGGCTTATCCGTATCGGCTTCGGCTTTAAAGCAATCGGCCGCTTCCCATGCAGCCTGCCAATGACTTTCATGCTCGTCAGGAAGATAGCGAGACGCGTCACTCATTTGACAATCCCTAACGGGCGGCTGTGGCCAAATCGCGGGCCCGCGTCAAAATAATGTTTTCCATTTGCCGCGCCGCTTGTGATGAAGCGGCCAGTGAGACATTTTGATTGCCGACGCGTTTCTCACGAAAAATGGATACGCGCACCGCATCGGCGCGCAATTCCAGACCGCTAATCACCAAATTAATTTTCACGCGCTCGCCCGGTGTGCCCGGGTCATTATACCAATCCGTGATAATCACCCCGCCAATCGGGTCGGCGCTGGCCAAGGGCATAAAGGATAAAGTGTCGAGGCTGGCTTGCCATAAAACCGCATTGACGCCGAGGCCGGCCGGACGCGGCGCAACGGGTGCGGCTGCATCGCTTTCATCTGTCGCCGCTTCGGCTTTTTCATCGCCCATTTTGAACAAATCCAAAAGCGAGCCGCCATCGTCAAATGTGCCGGAGTTATTTTCCGGATAATCTTGCGACACTTGCATGGGCCCGCAAGAAGCGAGGGTGAAAGCGGTTAAAACCACTGCCAGTGGCAGAGATATTTTTGTCATTTTTCGTGCAAACATTATCGGGCAAAACCTCGTGAAAGTAACGGCTAATCAGTATTATGAGAAACGCCAAAAGTAAAGAGCATTGCATGAGATGATTGGCGACATCATGACCCGCCCTGATTGCTGGCCCTTATTGCTGACCGGCTCAATATCTCGCATGAGGGCTTATGAGGGCTCATTTATCGGCAAAACAGTCAATCGCCGCCCAGCCATGGACGGCTTGTCGGCCACCAATGCGCCGGAAGCGGCGGCTGTCCATGCCGCCCAAGGCAAAAACATGTAGGCCAAAACCGCGCGCTATATGAAACAGTTTTTGCGCCCGCAACACGCCCAGGCCGCGCGCGCCTTTATGGCTGGCGGTTGGAAAAACCGGCGAGATAAAAACCGTATCAAAACCGGCTTGGCGGGCCGCGCATAATTGCCCGATATTATGCACCGCCGCCATATCGCCTTTTTTCGGCCGGCCGCCGCGCGCCGCGGCGCGGGCAATCAAATAAGACGGACAATGAAACTGCGCGTTAAAGCGTTGCGCCAAAGCACGGTCGCCGGCAATGGCAAAAGCGCGGCCTTGCACGCGGCAGGCATTCGCCATTTCGGCGGCAAGCTTTTGTCGCTGCGGCAGATGATAATCGCGCAACATTAAACCGACATGGCGCGGCTGGCCTGACACGGCAGCATGCCAATCGGGCAAACGCGCCGCATCGCTGAACATCCAAATTTTTGGCTTTATTTTTGGCTTGATTTTTGGATTGGGCGTAAACATGACGACAGTAATCTGGCTGTTTCATGCTCTGATAGCAAGACATATGGTAAGAGGCCATAGGGTAAGAGATGAGATGGCAAGACAACATGTGGCAAGAGAAGAGACGCCGACCCCGGTACATGATATATTGCCCGCCATGACACAGACCGATGTAAACGATAAGAGCCAAACCCTTGAGACGCGCGGCGCCGATATTGCAGCGCGCATGCAAGCGGCCGCCAATCGGGCCGGACGCGCGGTTCAAGCGGTGACTTTATTGGCTATTTCGAAAACGCAAACGGGCGACACAATTTCGCAGGCATTGGAACTTGGCTATCGGCATTTCGGCGAAAACCGTGTGCAGGAAGCAGCTGATAAATGGCCGGCCTTAAAATCAGCCTATGGTGATGTTGAATTGCATTTGGTCGGCCCGTTACAGACCAATAAGGTGAAAGAGGCGGTGGCGCTTTTTGATGTCATCCAGACCTTGGATCGCGAGAAACTGGCTCGTAAATTGGCCGTGCATAAAGATATGGACGGTTTTCCGGCTCTCTATGTGCAGGTGAATACCGGTGATGAGCCGCAAAAATCCGGCGTCAAACCGTCTGAGCTAGCCGCATTTCTGGGCGTCTGTCGCGATGAGCTGGGTCTTCAGATTGCCGGGCTGATGTGCTTGCCGCCGGTCGATGAAGCGGCCGGGCCCCATTTTGCGCTATTGGGCAAATTGGCGGCTGCGCATGATATTGCCGGCCTATCAATGGGGATGAGCGGTGACTTTGAGACCGCTATCGGCCTTGGCGCGACGCATATTCGCCTCGGCACGGCACTGTTCGGCCCACGCCAAAACCCGGTTGAAGCTCAAGCTTAACCGGCGCGCACCGTCAAAAAACTGCCCAAAGCGGCGTTTTTCAGCACAAATTGCATGGCCGTTTTATTAATCGCCATGCACCCCAAAGTCGGGCGATAATTGTTTTTTTCCAAATGCAGAAATATCGCACTGCCCGCGCCTTTAAGCGTCGGTGCATCATTATGGCCCAATTCAACCAGCACATCATATAGCCGGTCATGCCGCCATAGGCGTTCATGCGAAAAGCGACAGGGGCGGGTGATCGGGCGATTATAAAAATCAGCCTGAATATCATCGCACCAGCCGCTTTTCTGCCGAATAATCGATAGAGGCAGCGCGGTTATCGGTCGGGAAACACGGTCGGCACGATACCAAACGCGGCGCAAAGCAAACCGCCCGATAGGGGTTTTGCCATCGCCTTCTTGTTTGATGTCTGTCACACCGGCATGGCCCAAGGCGCAACGGGTCTGAAAATGGCCGTAACGCAATGTTCCCCTTTGTTGATTAACGGTTTGGGGCGTAACAATTATCTCGCGCATCATAAAGGCCAGCCTAACATG
>CBFIHY010000026.1:0-13368 GCA_965662315.1 Alphaproteobacteria bacterium | reverse complement strand
TCGCCATAAAATGCCGATAATTGCCTTTATCAACCATGGCGGCGGAAGCATCGACGGTTTCAATCGGACGCTCTACCGCGCCGCTTTGGCCAAGGGCAAAAATTTCCGCCCCATCTCGGCCCAGCACCGCCCAATCACCATCGGCCAAATAACAAACCCGATTGGTAAACGGGGCCAAAGCAAAGGCATCGGAGCCGAGGAACATCTCACCGTCGCCATAGCCGATAGCCAAAGGGCTGCCCTTTCGCGCCACAATGATTTCATCTTCATTGCCGTCAATAATCAGCGCAATGGCAAACGCCCCTTCAAGCTTGGCGAATGTTTCAATCGCCGCCTGTCTGGCATCGCCCTTGCCGTTCAAGTTTTTGGAAAATAAATGGGCAATAACTTCAGTGTCCGTGTCAGAAGTGAAACTGACCCCATCAGCAATCAGCGCTTCTTTCAACTCTTTGTAATTCTCAATAATACCGTTATGGACCACGGCGACGTTCTCGCCGCGATGCGGATGGGCATTGGCTTTAACCGCAGGCCCATGTGTGGCCCAACGGGTGTGGCCAATGCCAATGCTGCCGACAAACGGTCGGCTTTCAAGTCGTTCGCGGAGCGCGTCCAATTTACCCTCGGCACGGCGGCGGATAAGATTGCCGTCAGATATAATGGCGATACCGGCGCTATCATAACCGCGATATTCCAACCGCTTCAGCCCGTCATAAACACGCTGGCTGATATTGCCCTTACCGACAATTCCGATAATTCCGCACATTTACTTATCCTTTTTTGCGTGACGAGCGCGGAACTTTGCGCCCCACCCTTTTATCTCGCGCACCGGCGCGCGGGTAACGACCAATGCGTCATCCGGCACATCTTTGCTAACGGCTGAAGAAGAGCCGAGAAACGCTCCCTTGCCGATAGTCACCGGCGCAATCAAAGACGAATTGGAACCGATAAATGCGCCATCACCGATTTTGGTCACATGCTTGTTAAAGCCATCATAATTACAAGTAATCGTGCCGGCGCCGATATTTACTTCCATGCCCAGCTCGGCATCGCCAATATAAGATAAATGGCTGACCTTCGCGCCCTTGCCAATCTCGGCTTTTTTAGTCTCAACAAAATTACCGATTTTCGCTTCATCGCCAACATTGGTGCCGGGGCGTAAACGTGCATAAGGGCCAATGGCGGCATTCTCGCCAATGCTCACCCCTTCCAAATGGGTAAACGCTTTAATCACCGTACCGCTGCCGATGGACACACCGACATTAATTTTCACCTGCGGCTCCAGCGTCACATCCGGTGCTATTTCAGTATCAAAACTGAGAAATACGCTTTGCGGGTCTTGCATGCCGACACCGGCATCAAGAAACTTTTGTCGCAAACGGGCTTGCATCAGCCCTTCGGCTTTGGCTTGGCCGCCACGACTGTCGACGCCCATTGTGTCTTGCGGCTGCGCCATTACCAAGCCGGTTGTCGCCCCATCTTGATGCGCCAATGCCACCAAATCAGGCAAATAATATTCGCCTTGCGCATTATCATTGTTCATTTGTGGCAGATATTTTTCCAATGCCGCACGTGACAGCCCCATCGCCCCGCCATTACATAAGGTAATCGCGCGGGTCGCCTCATCGGCATCTTTGAACTCGATAATCGCGGTCGGCACATTGCTTTGCATCATCACCCGGCCATAGGCGGCCGCGTCATCAGGCTCAAACCCCACCACGGTGACATCGGTTTCGGCTGACGCCAATTCGGCCAACACCTCGGCCCGCATAAGCGGCGTGTCGCCAAACATTACAACAAAGCGCTGATGTTTGTCGGTCGCCTCAAAAGCGGCGCGTACCGCATCACCGGTGCCCAATTGTTTTTGCTGTAAGCAATGCGTTGTCGCTATGGTTTGCGTATCGGCATAAGCGCGCACATCATCTTGGTCGGGCGCGGTCACCAATAATACTTCATCGGCACCGGCTTCGGCCGCCGCCGCCATGGCGTGACCCAGCATGGGCCGTCCGGCGATATCATGCAGCACTTTCGGCAGCGCAGATTTCATGCGCGTGCCCTTACCGGCAGCAAGAATTATGGCAGCAAATGATGTCGACATCGAAAACCCTCAATAATCCCGTCCTGTATAGGCAGCGTCGCGAGGGAAACGAAATCAAACAGTTTTACGCTTTATTGCATGTGGCCTTCTTGCGATGGCGGGTTTTTGCCCCTAACGGCTAGCCAACTTGCTCACCGCGCAGTGCTCAGTAAGTATATCAGCTAGCCCCCTTCGGTAGGGGGCAATGCAGGCTAAGGTTCACTGCGTTCACCAAGCCTTTATGGCCAAGGCGCACCATCGCCCAAAGATGGGCGGGTGCTTATACCGCCAATGCCTCGACGCCGATATCTTCCAGCATGTCATTGCCTGCTTTCACCGCCTCAGACAGTCCGCTGACGGCGGATAAAAGATTATGCGCATAAAATTGCGTGGAGGCCATTTTGCGCTGGTCGAAATGTGGCTCGACGGAATTTTGCGACACGGCATGCGCGCCGCGGGCCAGATAATGACACCCGGCAACCAGACCGAACAGCCGAAGATAAGGCGTCGCACCGGCCAGTACATCCAAAGAACCGCGCTGCGCAACCAACCAATCTGTAGTCTCTTCCAACACCGAAATCGAATTGGTTAAGCGCTCGGCCACATCAACCAGCACCGGATTATTCGACTGGCGGCAATTATCGGCCGTCTCTTTCATCTCACCAATATAGGCTTTGATGGTGTCGCCATTGCCCAGCTTGCGGCCAACCAAATCCATTGCTTGAATTCCGTTTGTGCCTTCATAAATCGGCAGAATACGCGCATCGCGCATAAATTGCGCCGCGCCGGTTTCTTCAACAAAGCCCATGCCGCCATGAATTTGCACACCCAAAGAAGCCACTTCATTGGCGATGTCCGTGCTGAAGGCTTTCGAGATTGGCGTCAGCAAATCATTCTTGGCTTTCGCTTCGGCATCACCCGTCGCATGTGCGAGGTCAGCCATGACGCCGTTTTCATAACAAATGGCCCGCGACGCATCCGTCAGCGCGCGCATGGTCAAAAGCATACGCCGCACATCCGGATGATTGATGATGGCGACCGCATCATTATCGTCTTTCGCGGCACCCGGTTTGCGCCCCTGCTTTCGCTCTTGCGCATAGGCCAGTGCGTGTTGCGTTGCTGCTTCAGCCACACCAACACCCTGCAGGCCGACATGCAGTCGGGCATTATTCATCATGGTGAACATGCAGGCCATGCCGCCATGCTCCGGCCCAACCAACCAGCCGGTTGCGCCGCCTGTAGTATCGGCATTTTCGCCATAAGCCATCACACAAGTCGGGCTGGCGTGAATACCAAGCTTCTCTTCAAGGCCGATGCATTTCACATCATTGGCTGCACCAAGCGAGCCGTCATCATTAACCATGAATTTCGGCACAACAAAAAGCGAGATGCCCTTTGTGCCTTCCGGTGCGCCCGGCGTGCGCGCCAATACCAAGTGAATGATATTGTCGGTCATGTCGTGATCACCATAGGTGATGTAAATCTTCGTGCCGGTGATTTTGTAAGAGCCGTCTTCTTGCGGCACCGCTTTCGAGCGAATATTACCGACATCAGAACCGGCATGCGGCTCAGTCAAATTCATTGTCGCTGACCATTCACCGGAAATGACGCGGCGCAGATATTTTTCTTTCTGCTCTTCGCTGGCATGAGCCGCCATGGCCTCGACCCCGCCATTGGACAGCATCGGGCAAAGTTGAAAACCGATATTGGAATTCATCATTTCAGTTACCGCATTGGATAATGCCAAGGGAAGCCCCTGCCCGCCATACTCAGTCGGCGCGGCCAAGGTCGGCCAGCCGCCTTCAATATATTTTGTGTAAGCGGTCTTGAAGCTTTCCGGCACTTTCACGCCATCATCGGTTAACTGCGAACCGGTTTGGTCGCCTTCCCAATTAAACGGCGCGACGTAATCATTGGCCAGCTTGGCTGCTTCATCCAGAATGGCGGTCAGCAAATCATCTGACAAATCTTCGTATTTACCGCTATCAATCAGCCGCTGAAAACCGGCCTCCTGCATGAGTGCGAATTCAATAGCCGAAACCGGCGCACGATAAGCCATGACAATCTCCTGTAATTTCCCGTAAACTAAATCAAGCACCGCCGAATGACACGCGCTTTTTGCAATAATTTATGTGTCAAAAGGCCACAAGAATGGATGAGCATATGAATATCGCACGCAGCAATGGATACGGACTGGCCAAACAAAACCTGTGGCCGTGGATTGTGTTAACCCTGCTGGCCAGCACTGTTTTATTGTTTGACATCTTTATACAAGTTCCCGCCTCCGAGACATCTTGGCAACTTTGGGCGCGCTATACGGCACGATTGTCGTTCTTTTTGTTTCTCGCTTCTTATATTGCGGCACCGCTTTATGAGCTGACGCAAAATAAAGCAACCGACTGGCTCCGCCGCAATCGCCGCAATAGCGGCATTAGTTTCGGTATCGCGCATACCATCCATCTGGTCGCGCTGGTGGCTTTTTTGGTTATCAGCCGGTCAGAAACCGATATGGCAACGATTATTGTCGGCGGCGGCGCCTATGTGGCGATGTTCTTCATGCTTGCGACGTCCAATGATGCGGCGCTTCGGCGTCTGGGTGACATTAATTGGCGGCGACTGCATAAATTCGGCGCACATTATCTGGCCTTTGTTTTTGCATTCACTTATACGAGCGGCTATTTCGCCGGATATGGCAAACCGTTATTCTTGATATTCCTGATTTGGGCCGCCATAGTGTTGAGACTGTTCGTAACCATAAAAACACGCCGGAGCGCCTGATGACTGATTTCGCCACTTGTAACATTGAAGACGGTATCGCCGTCATTACCATGAATGATGGCAAGGCCAATGCATTGGGCTTTGAAATGCTGGAAGCATTGAATAAGTGCCTTGATGAAGCGGAAAGCAAAGCCGATGTGATTGTGCTGACCGCCGAAGGACGCGCCATGAGCGCCGGTTTTAACCTGAAGGTAATGCAAAATGAACCGGCCCGCGCCGGTGAAATGGTTGCCCTTGGCGGCAAATTGCTGACCCGCATGTTCGCTTGCCCGAAACCGATGATTATCGCCTCACCCGGTCATGGTATTGCCGCCGGTGGCCTGCTGATGCTGACCGGAGATTATCGCATTGGTGCCGATGGCGAGGCTATGTATGGCTTGAATGAAAGCGCCATTGGCATGGTACTGCCCGATTTCGGTTATGATTTGGCGCAGTTCAAGCTGAATAATAAATACCTCGATATGTGCTTTGTCGGCGCGCAGCTTATCGACTCGCAAACTGCCGTTAAAGCCGGTTTTCTGGATGAAGTGACGGCCGCCGATACGCTGCATAGCCGGGCCATGGAAAAAGCCAAAGAAATGCAACAGCTCGACGGAAAAGCATATGCCGGCAATAAACGCCTTGTGCGCGGTGCCTTAAGCGCCAAAATGGCGGGTGATTTGGACGGTGTCGACGCCCTTTCCGTCAGCGCATAAGCGGAACAATAGAGTTAAGCATTAGCCGAACCGACACTCCGAATCCCCCTAAACTGTTATTTATGTTTACGGAGTTATTGTGTCAGCTATGATTACCAAAGCAGCACGGTCTGATATCGGGGCCGGAATTGCGATTGCGCTTTTATCGCTTACTTATGCGCTTTCTTACGGCGCACTGCTGTTCACATCACCACTGCTCATTCCCTATATCGGCTATGCTATCAGCGCCGCTTTGATGACAACCGTGGTAACCGGCCTGGTCGTTGCTTATCGTTCAGGCATTAAATTCTCAATCGCCGGACCTGACTCAAATTCTGTCGCGGTGATGGCCAGCCTATTCTTTCTGGTCGCGCAAAGCCTGAGTGCAAGCGGTGTTGCAGGCGAGGCATTAGCCCTTTCGACACTGACAATTATGGTGGCGATAACGCTTTTAACCGCGCTTACCATGTTTTTACTCGGATATTTTCAAGTCGGTAATTTTATTCGGTTTGTGCCGATTTCTGTCGCCGGTGGGTTTTTGGCGGCTGCCGGCTGCTTGATGGTTAGCGGCGCGATATTGCTGGCGACCGGCATTGACCCAATGAATCCGGCGGAATTTAACGAAATCACTGATCTGCAAATGGTCAAACTTCTTACTGTTTGCGCGCTTGCGGTCATTTATTGGTACGTTTCCACTTATGTTCAAAACAGCTTGGCATTGCCGATAGCGATTTTTGCCTCAATCTTTATCGCGCATGCTGTCTTTGCCATGCAGGGAATATCCATCGCCGATGCCCAAAAAATGGGACTTTTACTGGAGGTTGCAGGCGAAACCAAACTATTCATACCGGCCAGCCAATCTGTTTTTGATACAATAACGCTAACGACCTTTATCGATTTCTTCCCGGAAACCGTTGCCGTTATCGTTGTTACCGGTCTGGCTATTCTGCTGATTATTGCCGGTATCGAGTTGGAAAGAAACTTTGATAGCGACCTTAACCATGAGCTTAAAATTCATGGCTATGCCATTGGTATATCTGGCTTATTAGGTGGCTTTATCGGCTTGGTTTCGCTCTCTCGGTCCATGCTTAATGCCGAAAAGAAAAGCCGCTTTCCGATTGCTGCCTTCCTAACAACCGTATTATGTGCCGGTGTATTTTTCGTTGGCAGCGACGCTATCACCCTGCTGCCGCAAATATCTCTGGCCGCCATGGTGCTGTTTCTTGGCGCACAAATCGCATTTCGCTGGATGGTTACAACTTCCGGCACGCTCGACCGAATTGAATATTTAATGATTTTGGTCATCGCCGGCACCACGCTTTATGCAGGTTTCATATTCGGCCTTGGTCTTGGTGTTGTTGCCGGTTGCATATTGTTTGCGGCGCGCGCGAGCATTGTAAGCATTGTGCGCAACCAACTTTCCGGTGAGGCTTATCGCTCGCGTATTGTGCGCTCAAGTGATGAAGAAGAGTTCCTTAATCCGCTGCATAAATCTATTCGCATTTATGAGTTACAGGGATTTTTATTTTTCGGCACGGCACATAATTTCTACAAACTCATCAAAGACCAATTGGCCGATAAAGATGACGATGTGCGCCATATTATCCTGTCTTTCCGCCACGTAAGCGGCATTGACGCTTCGGCCGAGCAGATATTGCAAAAGATATTCTTTGCCGCCGACAAACATAATTGCTCAGTCTCAACGATTGAACTGCCCAAACGAGACCAAATTCGTATTGCGCGCCTGCTAAATCGCTCACCTGCCCTGATAAATGATCAAAACTACGCAGCGATTTATGATGCGATGGAGGCGATTGAGGAGAGCATGCTGCGCGAACGCGAGTTTGATATGCTCAGCTCGCTTGAACGTTGGCTGGAAACGCGTTTTGAAGATAATGAGGCAGCCAGTCATTTATTTAAAGCGCTTGAAAAAAGAACCTTTGAAGACGGTGAGGTTATTTGCCAGCAAGACGAACAAGCCGATGAAGTTTTCTTCCTCGATACCGGCCGAATTGACGTGGTCAGCCATGATGTACCGGGCCAGCCCTTCCGCATTTATTCTTATATGCGTCACACCATGCTGGGTGAGATGGGTTTCGTGCGCAATGAAACGCGCAGTGCCGATTTGATAGCCCGCGGTACAACCGGCGTCTATGTGTTGTCACGTGAGACCTATAACAAGCTGGAAGCGGCGCATGACCCGGCGGTTGATGCCCTGCTGCAGCTGGTTTCCGTCACCCTCTCCGACCGTGTTATCTCGGCCAATCGCACAATTGCTGAGCTGCAATCTTAAGTTAAAGACCGGCGACCGCCTCAACATTTTCGCCATGCTTGGCGCGTGAAATGCGATAGCGACTGAGAAAGATAAACGCGCTGGCATAAAACACCGCTTCAATCGGCACCACATACAGCACCAATTGGATAAGCACATCCGGATCGACATCTTCGGGTGCAGCATCGCGTGGCAAATTAATCAGGGAAATCACCAGACCGGCCATCATAATGCCAAGACCGGTGACCATTTTGCCGGCAAAGCCGCGCGCTGCAAATATAATGCCTTCGCTTCGCCGCGAGGTATCGACCGCGCTATCTTCAACCACATCGGCCATCATTGAGCCGAAGAGAATATAGAAGACGATAATAATCAGCACTTGCAGGAAATTATGCGTCAGCAACATTGGGAACAGTGTCGGGTCGCCATTTTGCGGCAAAATATCCATCAGCCGCGAAATCCACATCACCGGCCCGATGGCCAGCATCACGACAAAACTGCCAAGTGCGGCGCGGCGTTTATCGAAGCGACCACCCAAAGCGCGCGCAATCGGCACCGCGCATACCGCCGCAATCGCTTGGAACATGGTGAAAATAGCCAATTGCGAGGGTTTTAATTCCCAAAAGAAGGTTGAAAAATAAATGCTCAGCGCGGCCTGAAAACCGGCCGCCGTGCCGAAACAAATTGAAGCAACAAACAGGGCCATGAAATTATTGTTTTTCATCACATCCAACACTTCGCGGATAATTTGGCGCGGCGCGAGAATGTCTTTTTCGGGCGGCGTGTGCAAATGCGGAATGGTTTTATGCGTGCCTAGGGATGACGCTATCATGCCGACAAACATCAAACAGGAAGCGGCAATGCCATATTGGCCATAGCCTTCTGCCTGCAAAATGCCGTTACTGCCATCGGCCGATTGGAAAAACACCGAATAGCCAAGAAACGCCATGCCAATACCGCCAAGCCAACCAAACATAAAGCGCAAACCCATTAAATTGGTGCGCTGGTCATAATCGGTTGTCAGCTCAGATATCAACGCCGTATTCGGCACTTCGAAGAAAGTCAGAAAAATACGAATGGTGACGGCCATGAAAACCAAAAAGCCGAACATGCCCATTTGCGATGACAGCACAATCTCAGGCGGGTTCCACATCAACCCATAACTCAGGCAAATCGGGATAATCGACCAATACATAAACGGGTGCCGACGGCCCCATTTCGACCGCCAATTATCCGATACATAGCCGATCAGCGGATCGGTGACCGCGTCGACAGCGATTGCAATGGTCAGCGCCAGGCTGGTCAAAACCGGCGACAGGCCCAAAACCTGCGAATAGAATATCAGCAAAAAATAACTGAAGCCGTTATCTTTAATTCCGTAGGGAGCCGCGCCAAGTCCGTAAAAGAACTTGATACCGCCATCCAGTTTGAAACCACTCATACTCTGCCTCCCAATAGCCAACAGCATTGACTAAAGCCGCAGCTATTGCAAATGCCGAATCCGCATCTAAACTATGTCCACATCTTGGGAGGGATTTATGGCTTATATCGGTTTGCTGGCAGGCTTGGCGCTGCTGATTTATCTCGCATTGCGCGGGGTCAATATATTATTCGCATCGCTATTATGCGGTCTGGTGGTGGCGCTGACAAACGGCCTGCCGATTGCCGACGCATTCTCAAAACATTACGCCTCCGGCCCGCTTGGCACATTCAGCTTTGCCGGACGGTTTTTCCTTCTCTTCATCGCCGGTGCGGTGTTTGGCCGTGTGATGGGTGAAAGCAAAGCGGCAACATCGGTCGCGCTGGCGCTTATCCAAAAGCTTGGCAATGAGCGCGTCTTATGGATTACCGTTCTCACATGCGCGGCGCTGACATATGGCGGCGTTGTTGTGTTTGTGGTGATTTTTGCCATGTATCCGCTCGGCCTCAGCTTGCTGAAAGAGGCTGATGTGCCGAAGCGTTTATTTTGCGCCGCGCTGGCTTTGGGCGCAGGCACCTTTACCCTCACCGCTTTGCCCGGCACACCATCCATTCAAAATGTTATCCCGTCAGTCGCCTTGGGCACTGATTTATTCGCCGCGCCGCTTCTTGGCATTGTCGGTGGCGCCATCATGTTTGGCGTCGGCATGTTTTATTTGGAGCGTGAACGGGTGAAAGCGAAAGCCAATGGCGAAGGCTTTGAACCGGGCCCGCTCGATAAGGTTGAGAATATTGTCGCCAGTGACGATATGCCGAGATGGCAATTGGCGATTGTGCCGCTTATTGTGGTGCTGGCGATTATCATGCTGCCGCGTCTGACGACGTCATTCGGCTTGCTGCCAACTGAAGGCATGCTGACCGATTTAGCCGCTTTCGCGCTGAAGCAGCCGGTCTTTTGGCCAAGCCTCGCTTTATTTATCGGATCGATACTGGCCTATGTCATGTTCCCGAATTTGCACGGGCGCGGTTTAAACGTATTCGGCGAAGGCACTAATGATGCCATCATGCCATTGTTGAACACGGCAGCGGTTATCGGTTTTGGCGGCATTGTCGTGCAAACGGTCGGCTTTCAAGATTTCTCATCGGCTATGTTGAACTCCGGCCTGCCGCCGAAAATATCAGCCTTTGCCTCAATCTCTGTCGTATCGGCCATTACCGGCTCCGCTTCCGGCGGCTTGCAAATATTTATGGCGACCATGGCCGAAAGTTATCTCGCCATGGGCATTGCCGCCGATGAATTGCACCGCATAGTCGCCATGGCCAGCGGCGGCTTTGACAGCCTACCGCATTGCGGCGCGGTGATTGCCATGCTGACCATCACCCAGCTGACCCATAAGCAAGCCTATAAAGATGTGGCGGTAATAACGGTTGCCATTCCGGTGGTCGCAACGCTGACGGTTATGGCCCTCAGCGCAATAATATAGGAGCCTCAAATGGCAGATGAATTAGCTGACACACTCGCATCCGGCGACCTGCAATCATTTTCTGACGCGGTTAACTTTGCCGCCCATATCGGCATCCAACTGGTTTCTGCCTCTAAGGAGAAAGTAGAAGGTAAATTGCCGGTGCGCAAAGAATTGACCAATCACCTACCCAATGTGCATGGCGGCGCGATTATGTCATTCGCCGATGCATTGGGTGCCATCGGTGCGCATATGAATGTGCCGGAAGGCTCAGCCGGCACCACGACGATTGAAAGCAAGACCAATTTCATCAAACCGGCAATGGAAGGCGATACGTTGCACGGTGTCTGCACGCCGCTATCGGTCGGGCGACGTTTGTCTGTGTGGCAAACCGAAATCACCCGCGACGATGGCAAGCGGGTAGCGGTTGTAACCCAGACGCAAATCTATCTTTAGCCGCGCAAGGCGCACTAAGCCTCACCATGTTCGGCAAGTACTTTTAGCGTGGCAAACCGAAATCACCCGCGACGACGGCAAACGAGTGGCGGTTGTGACCCAGACGCAAATCTATCTTTAGCCGCGCAAGGCGCACTAAGCCTCACCATGTTCGGCAAGTGCTTTTAGCGTGGCAAACCGAAATCACCCGCGACGACGGCAAACGCGTGGCGGTTGTGACCCAGACGCAAATCTATTTGTAGTTAAAGGCCGACGCTCAGCCGCACCATTGGGTAAAGACTGTCATCGCTGCTGATGCGCGGTAATGATATTTCTTCAATCAGTCGCACCTGATAGCCTCGCCATTTTGTGCAAAAGCCAAACCCGAGTGTCGGCACGACATGACGGATATCGGCGCTGACCGGTTCAGCCGAGACCACCTCATCATTGACCACCAATTCCAGCCTGCCGTGATATTCCCAATCAAAGCTTTCGCAGGTCGAGGCTTTTTTGACCGAGGCACTGAGAGCATTGCGGCGCGTGCCCAATTCCAATGTGCCGGTGAAATATCTTCCGTCTTTCAATGGCCGCCGATATTCGACAATGCCGGACGCCATCACCGCATCATTCATCCGCGTGCTGACAAGTTCATCTTTGACGCTGCGATAGCCAAGCAAATCATGAAAAGTCTCTTGCATACTATCGAGACCGAACCGCCCGACAATCGTCACCGCACTGCCGAGATGATAATTGCCCTGCCCGGCCGATTGCCAAAACCGCCGATAGTCCAGCGTCAATAATTCACCAAAGGCGCGATTGGCCGGATAGTTTTCATCAATCGCCTCAGGCCGCTTTGGCGCAACAAGCGCCGCGGTGAGTGACAATTCTTCTTGCTGTTTTATTCTCGCCACGCGCATGGCATGCGTTTCATAAGCATCGCTGAACTTGAAGCCATTGGGGCTGTCATTCGATACTTCAATTTGCCATTGCGCCTTGTCAGTCATCTCATTGGCAAATGCCGAGGCATAATTGAGCGTCAAAACCAGCCCGCAAATTATTAGGCGCGGGATAACGCTTTCAAAACAATCATCGCTGGGTATCGGTTGCGGCATGATTTAAGCGTCTTCTGATAAAGCGGAGAAATACTCAGTAAGCCATCCCCGAAAATGTTGCAATGAGACAACACGGACAAATTACTCACAATTAAAAAAATGCGTCCGCATCTCGTCCGACGCACTCTTGCACTCGTTCATGAAAAATAGTGACAGGCTGTAACCCGCATAAAATAGGGAAAAGAATGGTGAGCCCGGAAGGATTCGAACCTTCGACCCACTGATTAAAAGTCAGTTGCTCTACCACCTGAGCTACGGGCCCACTTGGACGCTGTTTAACCGTTCCCACGATTCCGCGCAATACCCTATTTGTCGCAATCATGCAGAATGATGACTTTATCCGGCTCACAGTGCAGAAAAGCACCTCGCAATTGACAATCGAACCGATGCGCCTACCATAAAATTCACGCATTATGGAGCCTACTTCAATGAGTGATATTCGGATAATTTCCTACATGCCAAACCCGCGCGTTTACAAGGCAACGATAACGGCGCGGTTTTCAGGCGCACAGATTGAAGTATTGGGCAGTGCGCCGCCCGAAATGGTTGATTGGTTATGGGATTATGACGCCAAGCGAATGAGCGATGCCGATAAGAAGCAGCATGCCGACGCCCGCCGAATGGCAAGCACCGGCTTTTCCGGCGCAATTTACAAAACCGATGCTTTTTTGGCCGCCAATCCGTTTGGCGATATTCCGGCAGCATTTGCCGAAGATGGCTCTGTCGGTGTCTTTGAATCCAATTCAATCATGCGGCTGGCTGCCCTTACCGGCCCGCATGCGCCTGCGCTTTATGGTGACAGTGCAGCGCAACGCGCGCGCATTGACGGCTTTCTCGATAAAACGCTTTTATTCGCAGATACCATCCAAGATTATATTCTCGCCGGAACAAAGCTCGATGCGACCTTGCATGGCAAAATGGCGCGGGCTTTCAATGTCTATTGCACAGCCTGCGAAGCGGCCCTTGCCGACACGCCCTTTTTGGCCGGAGACGCGCTCAGCCTGGCCGATGTGGTGCTGGCTTGCGAACTGGCATTGTTGAGCAATGAAGGCCGCATGGCCGACCAATTGGCCGCCAAACAGCTATCGCCGCTATTAGCGCAATTACCCGGCTATTCTAAGCTGTTCGCGCATCTACAAAA
>CBFIHY010000025.1:0-13519 GCA_965662315.1 Alphaproteobacteria bacterium | reverse complement strand
TTGAAAGCAAAGGGGCGGCCAATACGGTTCCGAAAACCACCGAACCGACCTGTACCAAAACAACAATTTCAGAGAAAAACGTCCATATCATCAGCGTCGCTTTCCAGCGCATTCCATCATGCGCCATAAGCGCTATTTGGATGAAAAAATTGAAATAGGCAAGATGAAAAATAAGCTTTTGCGCAAAAAATTATCTTGCCTTCTTAGCTGTTTTTTAGCCCGCTTCACAGCCGATTTTAGTAAGAATTTTCAGTGCTTTAATCGGGTTATAACCAGTTTAGCGCTTAGTGGCTATCCGGTTTTTGCATCAATTCGATGAGCACGCCGCCCATATCTTTCGGATGCAGAAAAATGATTTCCGTGCCATGCGCGCCAATGCGCGGCTCGCCCAAAACGCGGGCGCCTTTTTCCACCATGTCATCGCGCGATGCGCGTAAATCATCGACCTCAAAGCAAATATGATGCTGGCCGCCTTCCGGATTATTTTTCAAAAAACCGGCAATCGGGCTGGCATCATCAATCGGCTCAATCAGTTCAATTTGACTGTTCGGCACATCGACAAAACATACCCAAACGCCTTGCTCTTCCATTTTGAACTTTTCATGGATTTTGGTTGCGCCCAGCATATCGCGATAAAGCGCAACAGATTTTTCAATAGATGGCGTGGCAATGCCGACATGGTTTAAACGGCCAATCATTTTTGCGGCTCCTTTACGAGGTCAGTTTCATAAATACGTTTTCAAGCTCTGCCCCTTGCGTATCAAGGTCGGCAATCTCAATGCCGGCTTGGTTCAGTTTTTCAATTACTGCGCCGGCCGGCATATCGCCGGGATTATAAGTGACCGCCAAACGACCATCATCGTTCAGCTTGGCGTCCAGCCCCCCCAAATCCGGCAAATCGGCAAGCGGGCGGGTCGGGCGAATGATAAGCGTTTTATTGTCAATTTGCGCCAGCAGGTTTTGCGTCAAGTCACAGGCGCGCAATTCGCCCTGGTCGATAATCGCAATCGTGTCGCATAATTCTTCCGCTTCTTCCAAATAATGCGTCGTCAAAACAATCGTGACACCGGCTTTATTCAGTTCCAGCACATAATCCCAAAGCTGGCGGCGCAGTTCAATATCGACACCGGCGGTCGGCTCATCCAGCACCAAAACCGGCGGGTTATGAACCAATGCTTTGGCCACCAAAAGGCGGCGGCGCATACCGCCCGACAGCGTGCGCGCATAAGCGTCCAGCTTATCATCCAGCCCCATAGCGGTGAGAATTTCCAATGTGCGGCGCTGGCTTTTCGGCACCCCATACATGCCGGCTTGTAATTCCATAATTTCACCGGGGGTGAAAAACGGGTCGATGGATAATTCTTGCGGCACAATACCGATAGAGGCGCGCGCTTGGCGCGGATTTTTATCGATATCAAAACCCCAAATATCAGCCGTGCCGCCGGTTTTCATCACCATGCCGGCCAGAATATTGATAAAGGTTGATTTGCCCGCCCCATTTGGCCCCAAGAGGCCGAAAATAGAACCGCGCGGTACCGCCAAATCAATGCCCTTCAAGGCCTGTTTGGCCGGTGCATTACCGGCTGCTTTATAGGTTTTTTGCAAGCCTTTGGCCTGCAATGCAAATTCGCCGCTGCTCATAAAACTCTCCGTAAGCTTGTCTAGCACTTATGTTCTGGGGAATAAATCGGCAAATTGTTTTTGTCGCCTTGTCATGCACCTGTGCGGGCTTACACTTGAGGCAAGATTCGATAGGAGCAAAAAATTGGCGGCGCAAAAACAATCAGCAAAATTGGGGCAAGACGACCATCTCTATCTGGTCGACGGGTCGGGGTATATTTTTCGTGCCTATCACGCTTTGCCGCCATTGACGCGCAAATCGGACGGGCTGCCGGTCGGCGCGGTATCGGGCTTTTGCAATATGCTTTTGAAACTGTTGAACGATATGGGAGCAGCCGATGGCACAACTGGCGCGCCGACCCATTTGGCGGTCATCTTTGACGCTTCGGGCAAAAGTTTTCGCAATGATATTTATCCTGAATATAAAGCGCATCGGCCACCGGCTCCGGAAGATTTAGTGCCGCAATTTCCATTGGTCCGAGAGGCGGTGAAAGCATTTGATATTCCGGCCATTGAACTGGCCGGTTTCGAGGCTGATGATTTAATCGCCGCTTATGCCAGTGAGGCAGAAAAAACCGGCGCGCGGGTAACCATTGTGTCGTCCGATAAAGACCTGATGCAATTGGTCAGCGATAAAATCGATATGGTCGATACGATGAAAGATAAATTTATCGATGCGGCCGGTGTGGTTGAAAAATTTGGCGTCGGGCCGGAGCGCGTCATTGATGTGCAGGCTTTGGCCGGAGACAGTGTTGATAATGTGCCGGGGGTGCCGGGCATTGGCATTAAAACCGCGGCGCAGCTGATTGACGAATATGGCGACCTCGATACGCTATTGGCGCGGGCCGAAGAGATTAAACAGAATAAGCGGCGTGAAAATCTTATCGAATTTGCCGAGCAGGCGCGCATTAGCCGCGAACTGGTCACCTTGAAACGCGACACGCCGATGCCGGTCGGTTTTGGCGATATGGTGCTTTCAGCCCCGACCGCTGACAAGCTTATCGGCTTTGCCAAGGCGATGGAGTTCAACACACTGACCAAGAGACTGGCTGAGCGTTATGGCTGGCTGGCCGATGAATATGAAGCCAGTGACGCCTTGGCGGCAGATGATGCGCCGCCGCCGCAAGCGGTGGAAGCCAATGGCAGCTATCGCCCCTTGCCGGCTGAGATGGCGGCTTTGGACACGGATGGCTATGTCTGTATCAGTGACGCTGAAACGCTGGACGCATGGGTGGCGCGCGCGCATCAGACCGGCATTGTTGCGGTGGATACCGAAACCGACGGGCTGGATGCGATGCAATGCAATTTGGTCGGTGTTTCTTTGGCGGTTGCGCCGGGCGAGGCGGCTTATATGCCCTTGGCGCATGGCGCGGCAGATGGCTTGGCCTTGGAAGCGGACACGCCGCCGCAAATCGATATGAAAACCGCGCTCGCTGCTTTAGCCCCTTTATTGGCTGATAATGCGGTGAAAAAGATTTTGCAAAATGCCAAATTTGATGGACAGGTTTTGGCGCGCTATGGCCTGCCGCTCAGCGGCTTTGATGACACAATGCTGATGTCT
The DNA here is from genome assembly GCA_965662315.1 of Alphaproteobacteria bacterium. GTDB lineage: Bacteria > Pseudomonadota > Alphaproteobacteria > RS24 > RS24 > UBA8337. The sequence goes on along the minus strand of CBFIHY010000025.1, from coordinate 10,338 downwards.
TATGCGCTGGATGCCGGCAATCACGGGCATGGCATGGATGCGCTGGCGCAAAAATATCTCGGCCATACGCCGATACCGATTAAGGAGCTTTTGGGCAGCGGCAAAAGCGCCATCACTTTCGACCAAGTGCCGGTTGATAAGGCGGTGGCCTATGCGGCGGAAGATGCCGATGTGACTTTGCGGCTTTATTTGCATTTGCAGCCGCGCCTTGTGGCTGAGCATATGGTCGGGGTTTATGAAACCACGGAGCGGCCTTTGGTTGAGGTTTTGCGCGCCATGGAAGCGGAAGGGGTCAGCGTTGACCGTGCCGTATTATCGCGCCTGTCGGGCGAGTTTGCGCAAAAAATGGCGGCGATGGAGGCGGAGATTTATGAGGTCGCCGGTGAGACTTTCAACATTGCCAGTCCCAAGCAATTGGGCGAGATATTATTCGATAAAATGGGACTGCCCGGCGGCAAGAAAACCAAGACCGGTGCGTGGGGCACCGGTGCCGATGTGCTTGAGGGTATTATCGCGGATAGGGCGCATGCTGAAGGGGGCACGGCAGATGGTGTCGGTTTGGCGCAAGCAGTGCTCGATTGGCGCGGCTTGGCGAAGCTGAAATCGACTTATACGGATGCGCTGCCGGAATTTATCAATCCGGAAACCGAGCGCATTCACACCTCTTATTCTTTGGCCGCGACCACCACCGGGCGCTTATCGTCATCGGAACCGAATTTGCAAAATATTCCGATCCGCACGGAAGACGGGCGGCGCATTCGCACGGCGTTTGTCGCCGCCGCCGGTCATCAATTAATCAGTGCCGATTACAGCCAGATTGAACTGCGCGTCTTGGCGCATATGGCCGATATTGCGGCGTTGAAAAATGCGTTTTTGAACGGCGATGACATTCATGCCATGACCGCATCGGAAATGTTTGGTGTGCCGATGGCCGATATGACGCCGGAAGTGCGCCGCCGCGCCAAGGCGATTAATTTCGGCATTATTTACGGTATTTCGGCTTTCGGTCTGGCCAATCAGCTGGGCATATCGCGCGGCGAAGCCAGCGATTACATCAAAGCTTATTTCGAGAAATTTCCCGGCATTAAAGACTATATGGAACACGTCAAAGCCGAAGCGAAGGCACAGGGCTTTGTTTCCACCCTGTTTGGCCGCAAAGTGCATGTGCCGGAAATCAATGCCAAAATTCCGGCCCGCAAAGCTTTTGCCGAGCGCGCCGCGATTAACGCGCCCATTCAAGGCACGGCGGCCGATATTATTCGCCGCGCCATGATACAAATGCCCGCCGCGCTTGATAAAGCCGGTCTCAGTGATGCCAAAATGCTGCTGCAAGTGCATGATGAGCTTATTTTTGAAGCGCCGGAAAAACAGGCCGAAAAACTGATAGAAACCGTCAGAGCGACAATGGAAGGCGCCTGCGCGCCGCGCTTAACGCTTTCTGTGCCGCTTTTGGTTGACGCCCAAGCGGCAAACAACTGGGAAGAGGCTCATTAATAGTATTAATTAATGTAAAAAATATTATTAATGACTAATAAAACAAAAAAGGCGGGTCGAAACCCGCCTTAATTATTTGCAAAATACCCGCTGAAAGCGCCTCGGCGGTTTTACCGGAGGCTGTTCAGCCGGCTCTTTTATGCGTCTCGGCGGTTTTACGAGAGGCTGTTCAGCCCGACAACGCATTTCATGCGCTTACGGGCTTCACAGGGACAAGGCGCGCCGGGCTTGCCGTTCGGCAAGCTGGCGCTTTTAGTCATTCAGCCGCCAGTGCCGCCGCTTTGACGTTATCGTCGACATGCTCGATAAATTTAGCGAAATTATCGACAAACATGCCAACCAGCTTGCCGGCTTGCGCGTCATACGCCGCTTGGTCGGCCCATGTGTCACGCGGATTGAGGATTGAGCTGTCAACGCCCGGCACAGCCACCGGCACTTCAAAGCCGAAATTCGCATCGGTACGGAACTCAACATTATTCAGGCTGCCATCCAGCGCGGCAGACAAGAGCGCGCGGGTTTCTTTAATCGGCATACGATTGCCGACACCATAAGCACCGCCGGTCCAACCGGTATTGACCAACCAGCATTTGGCATCATGCTCGGCGATAAGGTCGCGCAGCAAATTGCCGTATTCTGATGGGTGACGCGGCATAAACGGAGCGCCGAAGCAAGTTGAGAAAGTGGCTTCCGGCTCGGTAACGCCTTTTTCAGTGCCTGCCACTTTCGCCGTATAACCGGACAAGAAGTGATACATGGCCTGGCTTGGTGTCAGGCGCGAAATGGGCGGCAACACGCCAAATGCATCCGCCGTCAGCATGATGATGCTTTTCGGATGGCCGGCCGTGCCGGTTTCAGAAGCATTCGGGATAAAGCTCAGCGGATAAGCACCGCGTGAGTTTTCAGCCAGAGAATTATCATCAAAATCCAATTCGCGGGTGGCCGGATCCATCACCACATTTTCCAGCACAGTGCCGAAACGCTGCGTGGTGGCATAAATTTCCGGCTCGGCTTCTTGGCTCAGATTAATCATCTTCGCATAGCACCCGCCTTCAAAATTAAACACGCCATTTTCGGACCAACCATGCTCGTCATCACCGACCAGCTCGCGATTGGGGTCGGCGGAAAGGGTTGTTTTACCGGTACCCGACAGGCCGAAGAAAACCGCGCTATCGCCGTCTTCACCGACATTGACCGAGCAGTGCATCGGCATGACGCGCTTGGCCGGCAAGGTGTAATTGAGCATGGAGAAAACCGATTTCTTGGTCTCGCCGGCATAAGATGTGCCGCAAATCAAAACGATTTTCTTATCGAAATTAACCGCAATCATTGTTTCCGAACGGCTACCATGGCGCGCCGTGTCAGCTTTAAAGCTTGGGAAATTAACAATCAGAAACTCAGGGTCAAAGCCGTCCAGTTCTTGCGGCTGCGGTTCAATCAACAGGTTTTGAATGAACAAAGAATGCCAGGCCAATTCCGTGACAACACGGGTTGCCAAGCGGTGCGTGGTATCGGCACCGCCGAATAAATCTTGCACCAGAATTTCTTTACCGGCTGCATGCGCCAGCATGTCTTCATGCAGCGCATCAAATTGCTCGGCGGTCATCGACTTATTATTGTCCCACCAAACATTGTCTTCCGTGGTGGCGTCGCGGACAATGAATTTGTCTTGCGCTGAGCGGCCGGTATGCGCGCCGGTTTTAACCAAAAGCGGGCCGCTGCCGGCAATCTCGGCTTCGCCGCGTGCCAATGCCATTTCGTAAATTTGCGACGGACGTAAATTCCAATAGACTGCAGACGCCTGTTCCAGACCTTGCTGGTCAACGCCGTTCTTGCTGATATGAAAACCGGTTTGTTGCATGGGACTTATCCCCTCCGCCAAAAGTTACCAAATCCCTAATGGGTGAAGCCTCACTATATAAAAGAAGGCGGCGGTAAGCGCAAGCGAAGCGGTGATCGGCTGCCGCACAGCGGCCACATTCTTGTTGATGATTATACCGGGCAGAAAACAGCATATGGCCCGCCGCCGATTAACCACTTCTCAAGGCCCCCAAAAACGGCCTAAACTTCCGCTTGGAGATGAATTATGCCGCAAATTATACTGGTCGATGATGACGCCAATATTCTCGCTTCCGTGCGCATGGCATTGGAAGGCGAAGGGTTTCAAGTTCGCAGTTTTACCGATGGTGAAAGCGCGCTTGAGGCGATGGCGCACATGCCGGCTGATATTGGCGTATTTGACATTAAAATGCCGCGCATGGATGGCTTGGAATTGCTCAGAAAACTGCGCCAAACCAGCCAAATGCCGGTGGTTTTTCTAACCTCGAAAGATGATGAAATTGATGAGGTTTTCGGCCTCAAAATGGGTGCTGATGATTATATTACCAAGCCGTTTTCACAACGCCTTTTAATCGAACGCATTCGCGCCGTCTTGCGGCGCACAAAAGCGCGCGCCGAAACGCCGGTCGCCAGCGCGCAAGATGACGGCGATACGATTTTGCAGCGCGGCCCATTACGGCTCGACAGCGAGCGTCATGATTGCTTATGGCGCGAGCAATCGGTCTCTTTAACCGTCACTGAGTTTTTAATTCTTGATGCGCTGGCGCGTCGCCCGGGTGTGGTGAAAAGTCGCGATGCGCTGATGGATGCGGCTTATGATGATCAAATCTATGTCGATGACCGCACCATTGATAGTCATATCAAAAGGCTGCGCCGCAAATTGCGCCAAGTCGATAAGGATTTCGATGCGATCGAGACACTCTATGGTGTCGGTTATAAATTTAACGAAGCGGTGTAAATGGCAGACAATGAACATCGCACGCCGATAAGACCGGCCATTTGGCGGTCGCTCATTGCGCGGCTTGTGGCACTTAATATGCTGGGACTGCTGGTGCTGGTCGGTGGCTTTTTGACTTTGCAGCAAAGCCGACAAGTCTTGACCAATGCCTATCAACAAAGCTTGGAAGCGCAGGCCAATTTACTGGCCGGTGCTTTGGCTGAGACGGCACAGCCCAACAGCCCGTTTGAATTTTTTGAGCCAAGCCTGTTGGACCGCATGTTTCAAAACGGTACCGCACAAGACTGGCAATTGCGTGAAGCGCAAAACATTATCGCGCGGGCGCGGATGAGTTCAAACTCCAGATTGCGGCTTTATGCGCGCAATGGCCGGCTGATTTTGGACAGCGCGCATATGGACCGCTCAGCCCGTATTATTTCAAAAGCGCTGCCGCCCATGCCGGAAGAAAATATGCGCGGCATGGCAGAAAAAATATTCCAAGCCGCGTCGCGCATTTGGCGTGAACCGCGTCCGCTTTTAACCGAGCTTAATGCCGCCGATGGCACGCGGCTGGCGGAAGTGGCGGCTGCTTTGCGTGGGCAAGCGGCCAGTGCGCAACGCCAATCGGAAGAGGGCGGCGATATTTTAACCGTCGCCGTGCCGGTGCAGGGTTATCGTGCCATTGTCGGGGCGCTGATGGTCTCGACCCCGCCCGGTGAAATCAATGCGCTTTTGGGCCAAGAGCGGCAACTTATCTTACAGCTTTCCGCCATTGCACTGGCGGTCAATATCACCACCTCATTATTTTTGGCCGCCACATTAGTGGTGCCGGTGCGCCGTCTGGCGGCTGCCATGCGCGGCTTTTCGGGCAATGCACCGAACTTGCCGGGGCTTGAAACGATACCCGATTTATCGCGGCGGCGAGATGAGATTGCTGAATTATCGGTTGCTCTGCGCGATATGACGGAGCGGCTTTTATCGCGCATCAACACGATTGACCGATTTGCCGCTGATGTGGCGCATGAATTGAAAAATCCGCTCACTTCTTTGCATTCGGCGGTGCAAACGCTCGAGCAATCAGGCGCCGCCAATAAAAATGACGCTGATAGCACGCGGCTCATGCAAATCATTCACCATGATATAAATCGCCTCAACCGGTTGATATCGGATATTTCAAAAGCCACGCGGCTGGATGCCGAACTTAATTTAGGCGCCAGCGAGAAGTTTGATTTAAGCGATTTGGCGCAAGAATTATCCGATGCGCTGGCCCCCGGTTTCACGCACGACCATAATGTCAGCCTGGTGGCGCGCACCGATATTGCTTGTCCGGTATTGGCGCAAAAGCCGCGCATTGCGCAAATTATCGATAATCTTTTGACCAATGCCGTGTCTTTCACCGCCGCTGAGGGGCGTGTCTTCATCACCACGCGGATAGAAAATGGCGAAGCGCTCCTCTTGGTCGCTGATGAGGGGCCGGGCTTGCAGGCCGACACACAAGAAAAAATATTTGAGCGATTTTACACCGACCGCGCTTTGCAACCGCAGCGCGCGGCCAGCAAAATACTCGACCATTCGGGCCTCGGCCTGTCCATATCACGGCAAATTGCCCGCGCCCATGGCGGTGATTTGGTGGCCGATAATCGCCCTGATACCAATGGCGCTTATTTTACGTTGAGCCTGCCTTTGGCGGACACGCCGACCTCCGGTAAGCGCAAGAAAGACCGCTCGGCATGAGTGCGCTGCATGCCAGCGCAATCGCCTTGCCCGATGGTGCTGTTTTATTGACCGGCGCGGCGGGCAGCGGCAAATCAAGCTTGCTGGCGCGGCTGATGGAAAGTCATGAGGGGCAATTGATTGCTGATGACCGGGTTGAGATGACGGTTGATCATCATCAGCTGATTGCCGCGGCCCCGCGCGCTTTGCAAGGCCTGATGGAATTACGCGGGCTGGGCATTATGCGTCGCCCGGCCATTGCGGCGCAAAAAATCGACTTGGTGGTCGCCTTGGTGGCGCGCGAGAAAGTGCCGCGTGTGGCCGAGGCCGATTATTTTGAGATGAAGGGGATAAAAATTCCGCGTCTCCATTTACACGCTTTTGATATGGCGACGCCGCTTGTCATTTGTGAGGCTTTGCGACATTTGCCGCGCAGCGGCTTTCAACAAACCGGCCAATATGAAGCCGAAGAGACAAAATAATTCGTCCCATCTGTCTGAAAATTAACTTCAAATTGCGGCTAAGCAGTTGAATGTTTTGAAAATCATGGCACAGTTTGGATAAGCAAACCGCATGAAGGAGCACGATATGATTGGCATGGTTTTGGTAACCCATGGCGCTTTGGCCGATGAGTTTCGCGCCGCGCTGGAACATGTTGTCGGGGCGCAAGACCATATGGCCAGCATTTGCATCGGGCCGGATGATAATATGGAAAAGCGGCGCAGCGATATTATTGACGCGATTGGCGCGGTGGACCAAGGGCAAGGGGTGGTGTTGCTGACCGATATGTTTGGCGGCACGCCGTCCAATTTGGCCATTTCATTGCTTGAGAAAAACCGCGTTGAAGTGATTGCCGGTATTAATTTGCCAATGCTCATCAAGCTGGCCTCGATACGCGACAGCCTGCCCTTGGCCGAAGCGGTGATGGAAGCCAAGCTTGCCGCCCAAAAATATATTTCAGTGGCCAGCGAAGTGCTGGGTGATGTGTCGGATAGTGCGTGAGCGAGGGGGCGTTAAAACAAACCGTTACCATGGCCAATCAGCGCGGACTTCATGCACGCGCGTCGGCTAAATTCGTGCAATTGGCGGAAGGCTTTGAGGCGCAGGTTTTTGTCTCTAAAGACGGTGAACGGGTGCGCGCCACCTCGATTATGGGGTTGATGATGCTGGCCGCCGCCTATGGCACAAATATCGACATTGAAGCGACAGGGGCCGAAGCGGCCGCCGCATTGGCGGCGCTTGTTGCTTTGGTAGAAGGCAAATTTGGCGAAGAATAAGCCTGAAAACAGTACTGAAAATAATATAAAGAAATCTTTATATGCTTCTTGCGAGGGGCGATTGAACCTGCTACAACGCGCTTGAAATGCAGGAGGCAGATATGAGCTCGACAAGCCAAGATTACAAAGTTGCAGATATTTCACTGGCCGATTGGGGCCGCAAAGAGATTGCCATCGCGGAAACCGAAATGCCGGGCCTGATGGCGCTGCGTGATGAATATGGCGAAAGCCAGCCGTTGAAAGGCGCGCGGGTGACCGGTTGTTTGCATATGACCATTCAAACCGCCGTGTTGATCGAAACATTGACCGCTTTGGGCGCAGAAGTGCGTTGGTCGTCGTGCAATATTTTCTCGACCCAAGACCATGCAGCGGCGGCGATTGCCGCCACCGGCGTTCCGGTTTTTGCTTGGAAGGAAGAGACGGAAGAAGAATACTGGTGGTGCGTTGAGCAGACCATTAAAGGGCCGGATGGCTGGACACCGAATATTTTGCTGGATGATGGCGGTGATTTGACCACTTTGTGCCATGAAAAATATCCGGAAATTCTCGATGATTGCGTTGGCGTATCGGAAGAAACCACAACCGGTGTGTTGCGGCTCTATGATATGGCCAAAGACGGTTCGTTGAAAATTCCGGCGATTAACGTCAATGACAGTGTCACCAAATCAAAATTTGACAATCTTTATGGCTGCCGCGAAAGCTTGGTCGATGGCGTTAAGCGCGCCACCGATGTGATGATGGCCGGTAAAATTGCCGTGGTTTGCGGTTATGGCGATGTCGGTAAAGGTTCGGCGGAAAGCCTGCGTTCGCAAGGGGCGCGCGTTTTGGTCACCGAAATTGACCCGATTTGTGCTTTGCAAGCGGCGATGGAAGGTTATGAGGTGACGACCATGGAAGAAGCGGCCCCGATGGCCGATATCTTCATCACCGCCACCGGGAATAAAGACATTATCACGCTGGACCATATGCGTGAGATGAAAGACCGCGCCATTGTCGGCAATATCGGCCATTTTGACAGTGAGATTCAGGTTGCTGCGCTGAAAAACATGGCTTGGCATAATGTGAAGCCGCAAGTTGACGAAGTTGAGTTTCCCGACGGAAAGCGGATTATCCTGCTGGCCGAAGGGCGTTTGCTCAATCTGGGTTGTGCCACCGGCCACCCAAGCTTTGTGATGAGTGCAAGCTTTACCAACCAAGTCTTGGCACAGTTGGAACTGTGGCAAAACGGCGATAAATACGACAAGCAGGTCTATGTGCTGCCGAAGCATTTGGACGAGAAAGTGGCGCGTTTGCACCTTGGCAAGCTGGGCGCCAAGCTGACCGAATTATCAACCGACCAGGCTGATTATTTGGGTCTGAAGCAAGCCGGCCCGTATAAGCCGGAGCATTATCGCTACTAGAGCTTGCTCGCATCTAGCTGTCTGGTAAAAGCGTATATGGCCGGACAAACAGACATATTCAACTTTGTGGCCGCTGATGAAGCGGCCACATTGCGTTGTGCCGCATGGTTGGCGGGCGCATTGCCATCACCGGCTTTGGTGTTTTTAAACGGCGATTTGGGGGCCGGTAAAACCGCTTTTGCGCGTGGCTTTATTCGCGCTTTGCACGGCCAAGAAACAATCGTGCCAAGCCCGACTTTTACGCTGATGCAAATTTATGAAGATGCACCGGCCGTGCTGCATGCCGATCTTTATCGGCTTGGAGAGGCGGAAGAAATTGACCAGCTGGGCTTGCTGGATGCGTTAAGCGACCATATTTGCTTGGTCGAATGGGCCGAAAAAGCCGAGACATTATTGCCGTCGCCCGATGTGATGATTGCATTGGATATGCCCGATAGCGAAGATCATGGCGGTGATGATTGCCGCCATGTGAAAATTGAAGCGCCGCAACACATTATCGGGAAAATACGAGATGCGGCAGCGCGCGATGCGGCGCTGACAGATTTCTTGGCCGATACAATTTGGGCCGATGCGGCGCGCGCGCCTTTGGCCGGTGACGCGTCGACGCGTCGTTATGAGCGCCTGCACGGCGATAAAAAATCGGCCATTTTAATGGATTGGGCGCAAAGCCCTGACGGTCCGGCGATTTATGATGGGCGGCCTTATAGCCAAGTGGCACATTTGGCTGAAGCAATGCCGCGTTTTGCCGATATGGTGGCATGGTTGAACGCGCATGATTGTCCGGCCCCGACGCTTTATGCGGTCGACCGCGACAATGGCTTTGCCCTATTGGAAGATTTTGGCGACCATATCATCACCCGTGACGCCTCAATTGATCGCGATTTGTTTTATCATGAGGCGGTCGAAAACCTCATTCACTTGCATAAAATACCGGCGGCCGGTTTTTTGCCCGCTTATGACGGCGCCGTGCAAGCGGTCGAAGCCTCGCTTTTTACCGATTGGTATTTGCCATATCGCGGCCATCAATTAAGCGAAGATGCAAAAGCCGAATGGCAAACCCTATGGCAGGCCCTCGGCGATAAATTATGGCATGAAAATTCGGCTGAAAAACCGGTCACTGTTTTGCGCGATTATCATTCGGTCAATTTACTGTGGCGCGACACTGCGCAAGCGCGCTATCGCATCGGCCTGATTGATGTGCAAGACGCGCTGCAAGGCCATGCCGCTTATGATGTCGCTTCGCTGATATATGATGCGCGTATAAAGGTTGCACCGCATCACCAAACGCGCATTTTGGCGCATTATCTCGCGCATCATTTCATCGATGATAAAGACCGGTTTATGGAAGCGCTGGCCATATGCGCCGTGCAGCGCAATTTGAAAATTGCCGGTATTTTTGTCCGTCTCGCGCAGCGTGATGGCAAGACGGCTTATTTGCAGCATTTGCCGCGGGTGCTGGGCTATATCAAAGCTCATATTGACGCGCCGGTTTTGGCCGATATTAACGCTTGGCTGAACCGCCATGCACCGGATGCTTTGGTGGTCTCGCATGGGCAATAAAGCGATTATTGAAACAGCGATGATATTGGCGGCCGGCAAAGGCACGCGCATGCGTGCGGCGCAACATGACCCGCCCAAACCACTCACATTGATTGCCGGTCAAAGCTTATTAATGCGGATG
>CBFIHY010000024.1:0-13636 GCA_965662315.1 Alphaproteobacteria bacterium | reverse complement strand
AAAGTGTCGTAATCTTCGTAAGCCCAATTTTTCTTGTCACCGAGAAACAGCGCATTATTGGCCGCGGTGGATGTTGACGGTGTGCCGAGATAATAATCTTCGCCGAACTCGTCGGTATAATCTTCGGCATCTTCATCGGCATCATCGCCGCTACCACTGCCGCCGCCGCCACTGCCGCCTGACGCAGCAATGGGCGGTGGTTCAACATCTTGTGAGAATTTTTTGCAGCCGCTCAGCGTCAGCGCACTGACAAGCAGTACGAAAAAACCGGCCGAACGGGCAGTACGAAAAAACGCAAACAAAAAACTCATATGGTGACGCCACACAAACGCAACAAACACTGATATGCTTATCGCGCGATTTTGCCCATATCGGCAAGGGCTGACAATGCTTCAATCTGACACTGTGACTTAAAGTGACTGAACAAGATAATGTGACTGAGATGAATAGTCCGGAACAACGCTTTCAAAATATGGCCCAGCTGGTTGGTGAAGCCAGCTTGTTATTGGATGCCGACAGCACGGTCATGGCGGCCAATGAGCAAGCATTGGATTTATTGGGCGCGCATATTGTCGGCTATCCATTGGACAGGTTTTTAAGACATCCCGACTTTGTCGAAGCGGTGCGCATTGCGATTGAAGACGGCAAAGTCAGCGAGATGGAATATACGCGAATGGACCAAGTGCGCCGCAATTTCACGCTGCGTTTTGCCCCATTGGATGGCGGCCATGCATTTCTGATGATTTTTGACGGTACGATGATGCAGTCGGTGGAACGCATCCGCTCTGATTTTGTTGCCAATGTCAGCCATGAATTGCGCTCGCCCCTGACCGCTTTATCGGGTTTTATCGAAACCTTGCAGGATGGGGCGGTCGATGATCATGACAGCCGCGACCATTTTTTGACCATCATGCAAACCGAGGCATCGCGCATGCAGCGCCTGATCGATGATTTACTGTCTCTATCGCGCGTGCAGGCGGAAGTGCATCGCGCGCCGCAAGATGAAGTTGATTTGGAAATGGTCTTGAAGGAGATGATTACGGCGATGAACGGCGCGGCGGCGCAAAACGGGCAGAGTTTTAATCTTGAAATTGACGCGGCGCTAAAAACTCGGCCGCTATCGGTATATGGCAGTGGTGATGAATTGCGACAGGTGTTTCAAAACCTGGCCGAGAACGCGATGCGTTATGGTTATAAAGACACGCTCTTGCAGGTAATTATCGATGGTGGGCAAACCGCTTTTGGCCAACCGCGCGAAGACTTATTGCGGGTGCGCGTGACCAATGAGGGCGACACTATTGAGCCACAGCATTTGGGCCGTCTGACGGAGCGATTTTATCGAATCGATAAGGGCCGGTCGCGACAAATGGGCGGCACCGGCCTCGGTCTGGCAATTGTGAAACATATTATCAACCGTCATCGCGGGCGATTGCGGATAAAAAGCGAAAACAATAAAACCACCGTTTCGGTTACCCTAAAGCGCTTTAATGCAAGATAAGTAAGGCTTTGAGCCGGGCGCGACGGCCAAATCATCTGTGCCGCTTTGCGTCTTTATGCCCACCCCAAGCCGCTGTCATAAAACTGTAACAATTCTGTCACAAAGGTTTTGCCATTGGTGCGCAGGTTCCGCTCACCGGGGTCACAAGGCCACCGGCATTGTGTAATTGGAGAAGATGATGAACAAGTTCAAAATCACTATGGCTGCCGTTATTGGTTTTGCCATGGCGAGCGGTGCGCAAGCCCGTGATCAAATCGAAATTGTTGGTTCGTCGACCGTGTTCCCATTTGCTACGGCGGTGGCTGAACAATTCGGCCGGACTTCAAAGTTTAAAACACCGGTTATTGAATCAACCGGTTCAGGCGGCGGCATGAAGCTGTTTTGCGCAGGTATCGGTCTGGAGCATCCGGACATCACCAACGCGTCACGCCGCATTAAAGGCAAAGAGTTCAAAAAATGCCAAGCCAATGGCATTGACTTGACGGAAGTTGTTGTCGGTTTTGACGGTATCGTATTGGCCAATGCCAAAGGCGCACCGCAACTTGAGCTGACCCGCAAGCAGATTTATCTGGCGGTTGCCAAAAAGGTTCCGGATCCGAATAAGCCGTGCCAGTCAAACTGGTGTGAGCCGATCACCAATCCGTATAAAAAGTGGAGCGATATTGACTCGTCTCTGCCGAATGCGAAAATTGAAGTTCTTGGCCCGCCGCCGACATCAGGCACACGCGATGCATTCCAAGAATTGGCAATGTCTAAAGGCGCCAATAAATTCCCACATATGAAGAAGCTGAAAAAAGCTGACAAGAAAATGTGGAAAAAACTGACCCGCACCGTGCGTGAAGACGGCGCATGGATTGATGCCGGCGAGAATGACAATCTGATGGTGTCAAAATTGGCTGCCAATCCGAAAGCTGTAGGCGTTTTCGGTTTCAGCTTCCTCGACCAAAACTCAGACAAAATCAAAGGCGCGATCGTTGAAGGCGTTAAGCCGACTTTCGACAATATCGCCAGCGGCAAATACGGCATTTCACGTTCGCTGTATTTCTACATCAAGCACGCTCATGTTGGCACAGTGCCGGGCATTCTTGAGTATGTTGCTGAATTCACCAGCGAAAAAGCTTTCGGTGAAGACGGTTATCTGCTCGATAAAGGCCTGATCCCGCTGCCGTCATCACAGCGTAATAAGTATCGCAAAGACGGTCAAAATCTGACAAAACTGTCAATGTAAATTTTTGGCTGGGCCGGTTTGACGTGTGTCAAATCGGCCCGCTTTTTTAGGGCCCGATTATGAACTTAAGTTTTCTTATCATTTGTCTTTTGGGCCTCGGCGCTTTTTCGTTTTTCTTCGGACAACGCCGCATACGTCAATTAAGCGCGCCGGTCGCTGTTAAGCAACATTCGCGCGACGTTTATCACGGCAGTTTCGTCTTCATATGTGCCGTTCTTTTACCCTTATTGATTTTATTGGCATGGACCGGCCTATCGCCGCTGATTATTGACGCCATGCTCGAAAGCTTTTTGCGTCAACAGCAGGCTGATTTATCCATCGGGCAGATGGGTGTGCTGATTGCCAAGATAAAAGCCTATTCTGTCGGCTCGCTACCCGCCGCTTTTGCCAATGATATGATTATCGATGGCAGTGACTATTTTATCGGTCTCAATGAAAGCTCTAACCAAGCGCGCGGTTTCGCGGTGATTGTGTTGAGCCTGAGCGGGCTGGCTTTCGGCCTGCGCAAGCTTGCGCCGCGCTTTACCGCCCGCCACGCTGTTGAGCGGGCCTTTGAAATTATCATGATAATGGCTTCGGCGATTGCGATTTTGACCACTATCGGCATTGTTTTATCGCTGATATTTGAAACCATTCGCTTTTTTGAAATTGTGCCCATGTCGGAGTTTCTATTCGGCTTAAGCTGGTCGCCGCAAATTGCCATTCGCGAAGACCAAGTCGGCGGCTCCGGTTCATTTGGCGCCATCCCGCTTTTCGCAGGCACGCTGATGATTACCTTCATAGCCATGCTGGTGGCGGTTCCCATCGGCCTGATGTCGGCGATTTACCTATCCGAATATGCCAATAGCAAATTGCGCAATATTGCCAAGCCGGGCATTGAAATTCTGGCCGGTATTCCGACCGTGGTTTATGGCTTTTTTGCAGCGCTTATGGTCGCGCCCTTATTGCGCGATAGCGGCGCAGAGATTGGCCTTACCCTGTCCTCAGAATCGGCTTTGGCGGCCGGTCTGGTGATGGGCATTATGATTATTCCGTTCATTTCATCATTGTCAGATGATGTGATTAATGCGGTGCCGCAAACCTTGCGCGATGGCGCGGCGGCTTTGGGTGCAACGCAGTCTGAAACCATTCGGCAAGTGATTTTACCGGCTGCTTTGCCGGGCTTGGTGAGCGCAATTTTGCTGGCTATTTCGCGGGCCATTGGCGAGACCATGATTGTGGTGATGGCGGCCGGCGTGGCAGCCAATTTAACCGCCAATCCGTTTGAAAGTGTGACCACAGTGACGGTTCAAATCGTCATGCTATTGGTCGGTGACCAAGAATTTGACAGTGCCAAAACGCTGGCCGCTTTCGCGCTCGGTCTGGTGCTGTTTTTCATAACCCTCATGCTCAATGTGTTGGCGCTTTATGTCGTCAATCGGTTCCGGGAACAATATGACTGATTATTCCGACCCACAATACCGCGCCGCACGGCTCAAGAAACGCTATCAGGCGGAAAAGCGGTTTCGCGCTTTCGGCCTCGCCGCCATTGGTGCTGCCGCTTTGATTTTGGTGTTTTTGCTGGGCTCGATAATTTATTCATCCCTTCCCGCCTTCACCCATCACCATGTTCGCATCGATATTGATATATCGTCCGATTATGTGAGTGCTGATGCGCCTGAACAGGGCAATTATTTGGGCATGGTCCGCGCTGCCTTACGCAGTCATTTTCCTGAGGTGACAGGGCGTCGCGACAAGCGTGCTTTGAGCAAAATTCTGTCAATTGGCGCGCCCGATATGCTGCAGGAAAAAGTCATTGCAGACCCGTCGCTCATCGGCTCATCAATGAGCCTTTATGTGCCGCTATCAGATGATATCGACCTGATGCTGAAGGGGCTGATTGACCGCAATTTGCCGGAAAGCGACCGCATTGTCTCTGATCTCGATTTGACCTTTATTGACAAATTGATTGAGGACGAACGGATTGATGAAAGATTTGCCTTTGCCTTGTTCACCAATGGCGATAGCCGCGAGGCGGAAATGGCCGGTATTCGCGGCGCCTTAATCGGCTCTTTATGGACATTGCTTGTCACGCTTGCCGTCAGCTTTCCGCTCGGTGTTTTGGCGGCAATCTATTTGGAAGAAGTGGCGCCGAAAAACCGTTACACGGCTTTCATTGAAGTCAATATCAACAATCTGGCCGCTGTGCCGTCAATTGTTTACGGCTTGTTGGGGCTGGCTGTTTTCATCAGCTTCTTCAACTTGCCGCGTTCAGCGCCGTTGGTTGGTGGTCTGGTGCTGGCGCTGATGACCTTACCGACAATTATTATTGCCACGCGCGCAGCATTGTCTGCCATTCCACCCTCCATTCGCGAAGCTGCTTTGGGGGTAGGCGCGTCCCGCTTTCAGGTGATTATCCATCATGTTTTGCCGCTCGCCATGCCGGGTATTTTGACCGGCACGATTATCGGACTGGCGCAAGCTGCCGGTGAAACTGCGCCACTTTTGATGATTGGCATGATGGCGTTTATTGTTGATGTGCCGACCGATGTAACGGCGAAAGCGACCGTATTGCCGGCGCAAATCTATATGTGGGCAAACAATCCTGAACGCGCCTTTGTTGCCCGAACCAGTGCCGGTATTGTTGTATTGTTAACTTTACTTCTGTTAGTGAATGCGACGGCCATTTACTTCCGTAAGCGATTTGAAAAGCGATGGTAAAATGACGAATAGTGAGACACCAAAGGTTAAAATCAAAGCCCGTGACGTAACGGTTCACTATGGTGATGCCCGCGCTTTGCATGGCATTGACCTCGACCTGAACGCCAATGAAGTAACAGCGCTTATCGGCCCGTCAGGCTGCGGTAAGTCTACTTTTCTGCGCTGCATTAATCGGATGAATGACGTGATTGACGGCTGCCGTGTCGGCGGTGTGGTCAGTATTGACGAGCAAAACATATATTCGGATGAAGTTGATGTTGTGGAATTGCGGGCCCGTGTCGGCATGGTGTTTCAAAAGCCCAACCCGTTTCCAAAATCCATATTTGACAATGTCGCCTATGGCCCGCGTATTCATGGCATTGCCCAAGACCGCACGGATTTGGAAGAGATTGTTGAAAAAAGCCTGCGCCGCGCCGGTTTGTGGGATGAAGTCAAAGACCGACTGACCGCCTCCGGCACCTCGCTTTCCGGTGGCCAACAACAGCGTTTGTGCATTGCGCGCGCGGTTGCGGTTAGTCCCGATGTTGTGTTGATGGATGAGCCGTGTTCGGCCCTAGACCCGATTGCCACGGCAGTGATTGAAGAATTGATGGAAGAATTGCGCCACGATTACACGATTGTTATCGTCACGCACTCCATGCAGCAGGCGGCGCGCATTTCGCAGCGCACAGCCTATTTCCATCTCGGCGATTTGGTCGAGCATGGTCAAACCGAGACGATTTTCACCAATCCGGCCAATCGTCAAACCGAAGCCTATATTTCAGGGAAAATTGGATAATGAATGATTCACATATCGTTTCCTCATTTGACCGCGATTTGGCTGAGTTGAACCAGATGGTTGCCCAATTGGGCGGCTTGGCTGAACAACAATTCGCCGCGGCCATTGAGGTACTTGAAAAACGCAATCTTGAACCGATTGACGGACTAATTGCCGGCGATGCCGCATTGGATGAACTGGAAATGACACTCAATGATCGCGCGGTTGAAATTATTGCCACGCGTGCACCCATGGCCAAAGACTTACGGCGCATTTTGTCAGCGGTTAAAATCGCCAGTGTTTTGGAGCGGGTTGGTGATTATGCCAAAAACATTGCCAAGCGCAGTCGGGTGATTATTCAACAAGAAACCAATCGCACTGATGCCATTAGCCTTGAGCGCATTGCTGATATTGTGCAGGAAATGCTGCGGCAAGTGCTGGATGCTTATGCTACAGATGATGCCGACCAAGCGATGGAAGTTTGGGAACGCGATGAAGAAGTCGATAGCATTTATACCAGCCTGTATAATGAGCTGTTGGAGATTATCGCCGCCGGTAGTGAGCAAGCCGGTGTGGTATCGCATTTTCTGTTCATTGCCAAAAACATTGAACGGATTGGTGACCACACAACGGCTGTGGCCGAGCAAGTGTATTTTCAAGTGAATGGTGAAATGCCGTCAGATGACCGACCGAAAGCCGATATGGCCGGTGGGTTGCGAGAGGGCGAGTAAAAGGACGCGTCATGTCTGCAAACATACTTCTCGTGGATGATGAACCGGCGCAGTTGGAATTGCTGCGTTATAATCTTGAGAAAGCCGGTTTTCAGACTCTGCAGGCCGAAAATGGCCAGCGAGCGATTGAAATCGTTGAAAACGAAGACCCGGATTTGGTTGTTCTCGATTGGATGATGCCGGAAGCATCGGGTATTGAAGTGTGCCGCGAATTGCGCGCGCGGGCCAATACACGGCTATTGCCGATTATTATGCTGAGTGCGCGTGGCGAAGAAGGCGACCGCGCCATGGGGCTGGATACCGGTGCTGACGATTACATGATTAAGCCGTTTTCACCGCGCGAATTAGTGGCGCGGGTCAAGGCTCTTTTGCGCCGCGCGCGGCCGTCGCTTTTGCAAGAAATTATGGAATTTGAAGGGGTGACATTGAACCCCGATACGATGCGGGTTGAGCGCGAAGGTGACCGGATACATTTAGGGCCGAAAGAGTTTCGGCTATTGTCGGTTTTAATGGAACGACCCGAACGTGTTTTCAGCCGTGAGCAATTGCTCAATATGGTTTGGGGACACGGCATTTATGTCGAAGACCGCACGGTTGATGTGCATATGAGCCGCTTGCGCCGCGCATTAAACAAACGCGCCGATGGCGGCACGCCGCGCGCCGATATTATTCGCACCGTGCGCGGCACCGGCTATTCGCTGTCGCGGATAAACTGATTGGTCTGCAATCGCCGCTGCGATAAGCTGTCGGGTAAGAGGAGACCATTATGAGCAAAACCATTGACTTTATTTTTGATTTTGGCAGCCCGAATGCCTATTTGACGCATAAGCTGGTGCCTGAAATTGAGGCGCGCACCGGTGCGCAATTTAATTATATTCCGTGCCTGCTGGGCGGCATTTTTAAGGCCACCGGCAACCAAGCGCCAATGATGGCGTTCGGCCATATTGAAAATAAAATGAATTATGAAGCGCTTGAAATGCAGCGTTTCATCGCCCGCCATAAGTTGGATAAATATAAATTCAATCCGCATTTTCCGGTCAATACGCTGATGCTGATGCGCGGTGCCGTGGCCGCTGATATGGATGGTTATTTGCCCGCTTATGTCGACGCAATGGTTGATTGCATGTGGGAAAAAGAATTGAAAATGGATGACCCGGAAGTGCTTCACCAAGCCTATAAAGACGCCGGATTTGACGCTGATAAGCTGATGCAGCAAATGGGCGAGGCCGATGTTAAAGCCAAGTTGATGGCCAATACGGAAGCGGCCGTAGCGCGGGGCACATTCGGTATTCCAACATTTTATCTGGGCGATGAAATGTTTTTCGGCAAAGATCGACTTGGCCAATTGGAAGAATTGCTCGGCTAATACCTCTAATTGAGCGGCGAACCCTCAAGCGTGATGCGGTGCATTTCGCGGCGCGCGCCGTGATAATCATTAAGCGCATAGTGCCAAGTGCAGCGATTGTCCCAAATGGCAATCGAGCCTTCGGCCCATTTAAACCGCGTTGTGTGTTCCATCAGCGTTGCGTGATTATATAGATAATCCAGCAAAGGCTTGCTTTCAGCTGCCGTCCAGCCTTCAAAATGCAAGGTAAAGGCAGGGTTGACGTAAAGCGCTTTGCGGCCGCTTTCCGGATGGGTGATGATGACCGGATGAACGGCGTCCTGGGTCGCGTTCTCGGCATTACCAAGCCGGTCACTCATTGATTTTTGATATTCTGACTGGTCGCCGAAAATATGCCGGCTGGAGTGAACCGCATTCATGCTTTCCAGCGTCTTTTTCATGCCGTCTGACAGCGAGTCATAGGCTTTATACATGCAGGCAAAAAGCGTGTCGCCGCCAACAGGGGGTGTTTCGCGGGCCAGCAAAATCGATCCCATGGCCGGAATTTGGTCATAACTGTGGTCAGTATGCCAGCCGCCGCCAATATTCGTCACTTGGTCTTTTTCTTTCACCACGGCGGCAATTTTCTCATAGCCGTCAACTTTCGGGAAAAACCGATTGACGTTGATATCGCCCCAACGTTCGGCGAAATCGATATGTTGCTCAGGCGTCATGCTTTGGTCGCGCAAAAAAACCAGACCATTATCGACAAAAGCCTGCTGAATGGCGCCAAATTGCGTATCATCCAAACCGTCGCCAATATTAATATTGGCCACTTCCACGCCAACGCCGCCGGAAACTTCCTTGATTTCTACTTGAGCCATAACATCCTCCCCATTTGTCACCAGTATAACGCGCCGCATTGTGCTGGCAAGCACCGGCTTAAAACTGCCGCTTGTTGTAATTTTGTGGGGCAAATTGTGCTAAAACACAATATTGGCAGGTGATTCGGTTTTTCCGAGCCTGCCGGCTTGCCAAGCGTCAGTGTTGGGCAGGCCATGCGTAAGCGAGTTGTAACTGTATGAGTAGAGCCGAAGCCTTTCTCTCAAGTGCCGTCCAAATTGCCGGACCGCTTTTGCGTCGGCAAGAGAGAATTGTTGCTGTCAAATTGCATCCTGACTCAATCTCGGTTCTGCAGCTTCATCCCAATATGGCGGATTGGGAGTTGGAGCGCATTGTCAGCTGGTCGTTGGACAATCCGATCGGCCGTGGCTCGGTGCAGGATAATTTCCCTTATCTGGTTGACCAAATCGCCGCCGCCGCCGAGGCGGCCGGTGTTGACGGGGTTGATGCCGGTATTTCCATTCCCGCTTCTTTGTTTTCCGTGCGCATTGTCACGCTGCCCTATATGGAAGAGAGCGAAATTGCCGAAGAGGCGGATGAGCCTGAATTTTGGGAAGAATTTGACCCTGAATTGACCAATTTATTGGGCAAGGTCGTGCGCTATCAAATTCTTTATAGCAGCGAAGCGGAAGATAAAACCGAAGTGCTGGTCGCAACTTTGCCGGTCGGTGAATTGGAACGTTATCGCGCGCTGCTGATTGAAGCCAATTTAATGCCGGTGTTTATCGAGAATGAATTATTCTCATTGGTGAACGGTATTTATGCGCGGATGACAACGGATGAACGTTATAAGCCGTTCACCATTATTCATTTATGCCCGGGCAATAATCTTGTCGTCTCGCATTTGCGCGGGCGGATTTACACGCATGAAATAAACATTTCCGATTTCGACGAAGCCTTGCTGATGGAATTGGAAGGGGTTGAAGAAGTCGCCGGTGACTTCTGGGAAGAAGTGGCCATTCGGGTTTCCGAGCAGGTCAAACAATCATTGGCCTTTATGAGCGAAACTTATGACGTGCCGCGGCCCGATAAAGTGTTCTTCGTTTCTGAATATCGTGAGATTGAAAACTTCGAGTTTTTGCTGCATGAGCGTCTCGATACGACGCGGCTGGTTGTTTATGACGCGATGGATGATGTCGATGTGCCGAATGAGCATCAAAAATATATCGACTTCTTTTCCAATCGATCGATTTTTACCACGGCTATCGGACTGGCCACGCAAGGGCTGAATATTGAGGGCCGGTCGCATGGCGATATGCATAGCCGCTTGTTCTCGATTAATTTTCTGGCCGATGCGCCGCGCATTCGCCAAAACCGACAATTGGCGGCGGTCAATCGCATATTGTCGATTGCCATTGTCAGTGTGATGATTTTTTCGGGCGCGGTTTTGGGCGTCAATACGATACCGGCATATTTGCAAACCCGCGAGGCGTCGGCGAAATATGATGCCGCTGCCGGTGCTGCACAGGCCGAAGCGTTGCGCCGTCAAGTCAATGAAAAGAAATTGGTTAAAATCAATGAGACGATAAACCAAATTCGTACCAATGCGTCAGCGCGCGGGCATACGAAATTTCTCGACGCCTTGCCGTCTTTTATGCCGCCGGGCACTGAATTGCAGCGATTGGAAATTGACGAGACCAAGGGCGTTATTTTGCAGGGCATTGCGCTGAAAAATGACGATATCAATCAAATCAAAAGCAATTTGCGCACCGCCAAGGTTTTGCGCCGCGACCCGGAAGTGCAAACCGAACGCGGCGATGATTTTTGGCGTTTCACCATCACCCTCAGCCTGTCGAGGACCGAATAATGTCTGAGCAGCGCACAGCCCCGCCACGTTTGTCGCCGCAAGCGCGCGCGCTTTTGGCGCAATTGGGCGATGTCGGACAAGTGACGAAAGCTGATGCCGGTGCCGGTGTTGATGTGCGCCCTGAAAAACCGGTCGATGAGGGGCAAGCAATCGAAGCCGATGTGCCGGTATTTTTGGCCCCGCATAAGGATGCCAAAGCCAAAGCCTTTGCCGATATGCTGGGCCATATTGATGATAATTCCGGTGAGATTTTAGTCGATGAGCAGGCCGCTTTGGCGGTGGCTGAACGCTATCGTAGCGAAAAAACCGCGGCGCATATCGACTATGATGATGACACAATGGCGGAAATGGAAGCCGAGCAATTGCCGCCCATACCGCAACAAGAAGCCCCCGAATTGGATATGCAAGCGGATATGGAGACCGATATCTCGCCGCTGCAAGATACACCGCCGGTTAATAAAGACGGCGATGAAGGCGATGATGTCGATTTTGATGCGCTCTTGGGAGATGATTTATTCGGCGATGCGCCCGATGCATTTGAAGGCGAAGCTGAAGAGCAAAGCGGGCTGAAAGGTTTGTTGGGACGGCTGAAGGGCGGTGCCGGCGGCGTCAGAAAATTGATTGGCGTCAAAAATGTATCGACGGCTTATGATGCACAATCGGGCGCCTCGCTATTGCCGTTTACCATTATCAGAGCGGTGGTTTTACTGCTGGTCGCCGCCGTGCCACCGGCCGTTAATCTGATCGTTATTCAACCGCAAATATCCGATAATGGCCGCAAGCTGACGCAAATCAGAGGCTTTGAGGCACAGGCGGTGGAAAATAAGAAAGCTGCCGACAAGCTGGCCCGCAAACTGGCGACGCTGGAACAAGATGCGCGCCGCCGCATTGAGATTTTGATGCCCAATCAGCAATTGGAAGATTTGTTCAATCGCTATACCTCGGCGTTGCAGAAATATGATATCGAGCTGCAAAGCTATAATGTGTCGTCTTTGGAAGAGCGCAATGTGGTTATCGGCAGCCGCGTGCAGCAGGCCAGTTTGGTTGAGCTTGACCTGAAAGGCCGCTACGATGTGTATGTCGATATTCGAAAGATTTTCGTTGATCAATTGAAGAATGTGGTGGTCTTGAACGAAGTGCTGGAACCGACCGATAATGGGGTTAATTTGAACATTAATGCCCGCATGATGGTGCCGACCAAGCGCGCTTATGATAGCGAGCTTGATGATCCGGAAAAGATTAAGCAGCGCAAAGAAGCGGCTGAAAAACGTCGCAAGGAAGAACAGGCCCGCAAGGCTGAAGCCGAGAAAGCGAAGGCTGAAAAGCAGGAGGCGGCTGAATGACACATTATCTGAAATTGCCCCTTAAATTGAGATTTATCGCAGCTATTTTGCTGGTCGCTATGGCCCCGATGAGCGCGGTGTGCGCGCAAGATGCACCGCAACAAGACGCGGCTGCTGCCGACCCGCAAGACCCGTTTGTGCGCGGCCTACAACGTTTGGATGAGCGTTTGCGCATGCAGCGCGAAGCCGAAGAATTGGCCAGAAAAGCGTTGCAATTACAGCAAGAAGCCGAGCGCATGGCGAAAGAAAAATTGGACCGCGAAGCATTGGGCGAAGCAGGCTTGATTGTCGAAGAAGAAATATTGGTGCCGGAGCCGATTTCCGAGCCTGACTTCTTCACCGCCTTTACCGCCCAAAAATACAAGCTGGACGGCTTGGTATTGTCGCGCCCGTCCAAAAAGCCGGTTATCCATATTTTTGAAGATGTGGTGAAGCCGAAAGGGGGGCTGTTATTCTGGTCGGGCCGAGAGCGGCGTTGGGTCTATCAGCGTCGTGAGGGCGAGAAGCTGGCGGCGATTGCGCGCAAGCTGATTATGCAGCCGGATGATATTTTGGCGATGAATAACGCGTTGCGCGAAGAGCAATTATCCGACCCGATGCGGATTTATGTCAGCCCGCGCGATAACGGGCCTTTGACGCATATTATTTTGCGCGGCGACAGCTTGGCTAAGCTGGCGAAAGTTTATGACACGGATGTGCCGCGCTTGCGTTTGCGCAATGATTTGGATGCCAAGGGCACATTGACCATTGGCAAGCGTTTCCTCATTCGTGAAAAAGCGATTGATGACCGACTGGCGCGCATGGCGGTGCCGGAGCCGGAAGAAGTGGCGGATGAAAAACTTGACCGCGCCCGTGTGCCTTATGCGCGGCTGGGCCAGTTTGAAGATAAGACTGAAGCCATGCGCGGCACGCGCGAGTTTTATGCCAAATATTATGAGTTTATGGACAGCGATATTTCATTGCGCCGCGAGCGCGATGAAGAGCAGCAAAGTAAGCTTTTTTATAATATGGATATCGGGCCTTTGCGCTCGCCCGGCCATGGCGAGGCTTTTTGTTCGCTGTTTCGAAAAGACGAAATGCCCTGCCTTGTGGTGTATCGCGTGCCGGGGCCGGAGCGCAGTCGCAATTTTGACAGCCAAGCGATTATCTCAGTCAGCCCTTATGTTTATTATGATGGCGAGGACCAATTGGATAGCGGCCGCACCGATGTCGAGAAATTGACCAAGCTGGAATATTTTCTGACCGAAGGCCAACAGCTTGGTAATTCGGAAGGGACAGTGGCGAAAATTACCGCTGACCGCATCATGCTGACCGTTACCAATGGTTATTTGCTCAGTTTCCCGCT
>CBFIHY010000023.1:0-13797 GCA_965662315.1 Alphaproteobacteria bacterium | reverse complement strand
TCAGCTGATAAGTCTCGCCATCTTGCGCCTGATAATCCAGCCGCACGGTTTGCGCTTTAATGGTGATGCCGCGCTCGCGCTCAATATCCATATTATCCAGCACTTGCTCAGACATTTCGCGCGCGCTTAGCCCGCCGGTCAACTGAATGAGGCGGTCGGCCAAGGTCGATTTGCCGTGGTCGATATGGGCAATAATCGAGAAATTGCGGATATGGTCTTTGCGCATTGAACTCATGAGAAGCGATATAGCACTGACGCGCGCCCGCGCCAATGCGTCAAATGGGGCGGCATTTAAGCCGCCTAACCGCGCAGCTTACCGCCGCTGGTTTTTTCCACCGCTGCCGTGACTTTTTCCGCCACCGCGTCAATTTCCGCATCGGTCAGGGTTTTGTCTTGCGGCTGCAAGGTCACTTCCAAAGCGACTGATTTCATACCGTCAGCCAAATTGCCGCCTTCAAACAGGTCAAACACCCGCACTTGCGAAATCAGTTTTTTATCGGCGCCTTTTGCCGCGCGCACCATATCGGCGGCGCGCGTGTCGGCGGCCACTTCAAAGGCAAAATCGCGGGTCAGGCTTTGCAAGTTTGACAGTGCCAAAGCGGCGCGCGCAATATCGCTATTTGCCTTCGGGGCCGGAACTGTTTCGGGCCATGCCTCAAATGCCACCATCGGCACGTTGATATCAAAGGCTTGCAACAGCGCCGGATGCAATTCACCAAACACCGCCATCGGCTCGCGCGGATTGCGCGCCAAAATGCCCGAACGGCCCGGATGATACCAACTGATTTCACTATCTTCGGCTATCGGCAAAATTTGCAAGCCATCGGCGGCCACACCGCATGCGGCCAAGGCCGCTTCAGCGTCAGCGCGGGCTTGATAGGCATCGACGCTCTCAGCCGCACCGCGCCAGTTTTTCGGCGTCGCCAAACCGGCCCGCAAACCGGCCGCTGCAAAACGCTGCGCCCCCGGTGTTGCGCCCTTAAACTCATGGCCCAACTCAAATAAATTTATCGACGCAGCACCTCTATCGGCATTTCTTTGCGCCGCCGCCATCAGCCCGGGCAAAAGCGAGGGCCGCATATGGCTCAGCTCAGACGATATCGGATTGGCCAATTGCAACCCATCGGCAACATGAAACGCCTGCGCTTGGGCTTTTGAGACAAAAGACCACGTCACCGCTTCAACCAAACCGCGT
Organism: Alphaproteobacteria bacterium; assembly: GCA_965662315.1. Lineage (GTDB taxonomy): Bacteria > Pseudomonadota > Alphaproteobacteria > RS24 > RS24 > UBA8337. The sequence continues at coordinate 12,602 of CBFIHY010000023.1, read as the reverse complement.
GCCGCCAAAGCGCGCCGCATTAAACCGGCGCGGCGTTGCGCCAATGTCAGGGTCGGGCGCGCCACCCCGCCGCGCCTTGGCAATGGCGTTGAGGGCACTTCATCAAGCCCGTAAATGCGCACAATCTCTTCAACAATATCGGCACCATTGGTCTCGTCATCAATATCAGGCCGCCAGCTTGGCACGCTTATTTGCCAGCTTGTGCCGGTCTCGACACCAAAACCCAGCTTTTCCAAAATCGCTTGCATCTCATTTTCAGCAATCTCAAGACCGGTTAATTGCTGCACCAAGCTCGGCTGAAAAGCGATTGTTTTTTGGCTGTCGGGCATACAGCCTGCAATGAGCGGCGCGCTTATTGTGCCGCCGCAAATTTCAACAATCATCTGCACGGCCAAATTGAGACCGCTCTCCACCGAAGCCGGATCAACGCCGCGCTCAAATCGATAACGCGCATCACTGTCAATATTATGGTGCCGGCCCGATAGCGCAATCGCCACCGGCTCAAACCAGGCACTTTCGACCAGCACATTTTGCGTCTGTAAAGTCGAGCCGCTATCCAGCCCGCCCATAATACCGGCCAGACCCAACACGCCCTTATCATCGGCAATCACGCAATCAGCCTCGCGCAATTCATAGGTTTCTTCATCCAATGCGACAAAACTTTCGCCCGGCTTGGCTTGGCGGGCGCGCAGCGTGCCGGTTAATTTATCAGCATCATACACATGCAAAGGCCGGCCGCGATCATAGGAAATATAATTGGTGATATCGACCAGCGCGTTAATCGGCTTAAGGCCAATCGCGTTAAGCCGCGCTTTCAGCCATGCCGGGCTTTCGGTATTTTGAACCCCTTCAATACGGCAACCGGCAAATAGCGGACATACCGGACCGTCAACTTCAATAGACATATCGGTGTTTTTATCGGCTTTAATGGGCGCCGCATTATCGGCTTTCAACGTGCCCAATCCGGCCGCTGCCAAATCGCGGGCAATGCCTCGTACGCCCAAGCAATCGGGGCGGTTCGGCGTGATGCCGATTTCTATCATCGGGTCATTCATCCCCAAAGCATCGGCTGCCGCCGTGCCGATTTCGGGCGTGTCGCCCGCATCGGTTAAATCGATAATCCCGTCATGGTCATCGCTCAAGCCCAGCTCTGCGCCCGAGCACATCATGCCGCGGCTTTCGACACCGCGAATTTTGGCTTTGCCCAACACCATGCCATTGGCCGGTATCACCGCGCCTTCTTGCGCCAAAATGCCGATAAGACCGGCCCGCGCATTGGGCGCGCCGCAAACCAGCTTTTGTTCGCCTTGGCTGCTTTTCACCGTGCAAATTTGCAATTTATCGGCATCGGGATGCGGCGCCGTGGCAATAATTTCGGCCACTTCAAAATTGGCAAAGGTCTCTGCCGGGTCGACCAGCTCTTCAACTTCCAAACCGATAAGGGTCAGCTTATCGACAATTTCATCCAGCGTCGCTTCTGTGTCCAAATGCGCGCGCAACCATGAGAGGGTAAATTTCATCTGCCCGCTCCTATTTCGCCGCGCTGATGGTGGCCAGCGCCTTATTGGACAGACCGCCCGACAGCCCCGGCACATCGACCGGCAAAAAGCCGTAATGTTTCAACCAGCGCAAATCAGCCTCAAAGAATGCGCGCAAATCAGGCGCGCCATATTTCAACATCGCCAAGCGGTCAATGCCCATGCCGAAAGCAAAGCCTTGATATTTATCGGCATCAATACCGGCATGGCGCAAAACATGCGGATTGACCATGCCCGAACCGCCGATTTCCATCCACTCATCGCCGCTGCCGACCACCAGCCTATCGCCATCGCGATGACACGGCATGTCGATTTCCATGCTCGGCTCGGTAAACGGAAAATAGCTGGGGCGAAACCGAATGGATAAATCATCGACTTCAAAAAAGGCCGCCAAAAACGCTTCCAGCGTATGTTTCAAATGCCCCATATGGGTTGTCTCATCGACCACCAGACCTTCAACCTGATGAAACATCGGCGTATGGGTTTGGTCGCTATCGCAACGATAAGTGCGGCCCGGCGCGATAAATCTGAAGGGTGGCCCGCTTTTATCGGCTTGCCCGTCTTGCATGGTGCGCACTTGCACCGGTGAGGTATGCGTGCGCAACACCAAAGGCTCGCCATCTTCTTGGCCCTGCAAATAAAACGTATCGTGCATTTGCCGCGCCGGATGCGCATCGGGAATATTCAAAGCGGTGAAATTATAAAACTGGCTTTCAATATCCGGCCCTTCGGCAACATCAAAACCCATATCGGAAAAAATAGCGGCGATTTCTTCCATCGCTTGGCTGACCGGATGAATACGGCCTTCAAATTGCGGGTCGGGGCGCGCCGGCAATGTCATGTCCATCCATTCATCGGCCAGACGCGCCGTTAAAGCCGCCTCATCCAAAGCGGCTTTTTTCGCCGCTATTGCGTCTGTCAGCTTGTCGCGCAGCGCATTAAACAAGGGGCCGTTTACCTGACGCTGTTCCGCACTCATGCCGCCCAGCGTTTTCAGCAAAGCCGATACAGAGCCTTTTTTACCCAAGGCAGAAACCCGCACCGCTTCCAACGCTGCGCCGTCTTCAGCCGCATGAATTGCCGCCAAAATATCTTGTTCCAGTGTCTGTGCTTCTGCGCTCATAATGCTCACAGTCTTTCTTCATAAAAAAACCCCGCCCGTATCCGTTCAGACCGAAGCCTGTTTCGAATGCGGGCGGGGAATATGTTGCAAGGGTGTTGCCACCCCGTCAAACGGTTTTGCCGTCAGCTGATTAGCCGAGCGCAGCGCGCGCTTTACCGACCAAGGCTTCAAAAGCGGCCGGCTCATGCACGGCCAAATCGGCCAGCACTTTGCGGTCCACTTCAATACCGGCTTTTCCCAGCCCGTTGATAAACTGGCCGTAGGCCAAGCCGTGAGAGCGGGAAGCGGCATTGATGCGCTGAATCCACAAAGCGCGGAAATTGCGTTTGCGGGCGCGACGGTCGCGATAGGCATATTGTCCGGCCTTGGTAACCGCCTGCTTGGCCACCCGAATGGTGTTTTTGCGGCGGCCGTAATAACCTTTGGCCTTTGAAAGAACTTTTTTATGGCGTGCGTGGGAAGTCACGCCGCGTTTCACACGAGACATATCTTCTCCTCCTTAACCGTTGGGTAGGAATTTACGCACGGTCTTCGCATCCTGCGGCGACAAAATGGTCGTGCCGCGCTGGTTGCGAATCTGCTTGTTTGAGCGCTTGATCATGCCGTGTTGTTTACCGGCCTGACCTGCGCGCACCTTACCGGATGCCGTCAGCTTAAAGCGCTTTTTGGCCCCTGATTTGGTCTTCATTTTGGGCATTTCGTCTTCCTTTCAAAATCCGGCTCGCCAGAGCCGGGCAAAGTCGTCAACAACCGCCTTGGCAGCCCTTGTCAGCCAGCCGGTCGGCTTTTAACGCCATGTCATAACACTATGCGTCTAAAGCAGCCGATGTTATACGCGATAGAGATGAAATTGCAAGCCTTTGCAGGAGCCGTGAGATGACCGATAAGCCGCTTAATATTGCCCATCGCGGCGGTGCGGATTTATGGCCGGAAAATACGCTGGAAGCGTTTTCACGCGCCATTTATATGGGCGTGGACGGCATTGAGTTTGACCTGCAATTAAGCGCTGACGGGCATCTTATGGTGCATCATGATGCGCGGCTGAAACCCGAAGCGACACGGCTTGAAGGTGATTTCCTAAAAAAACCGACGCCGCGTCTCGATACGCTGAGCTTGGCACAATTACAAAGCTATGATGTCGGGCGCTTACAGCCGGACAGCCCCTATCACCAAAGGCGGCCGGAACGGGCGCATATGGATGGCGCGCATATTCCAAGCCTGGCCGAATTTGATGCTTTATTGGCAGCGCAAACCGATAAGCATTTTCGCGCCTATGCCGAGCTGAAAACCGATATGCGCGGCACGGCCCAATCCAAAGCACAGGCTGAAAAATTGGCTGAAGCCTATATCCATGCGCTGTCCGGCTCACCGGTTGGCGACCGACATATTGTCATTTCCTTTGATTGGCGCTGCCTCAATATCGTGCGACAGGCATTCCCTGATATTCGTCATGCTTATACGACGCTGGAATTTTCACTGACCGATCCGGCGCATGAAAGCGCCGCTGCCGATAAACCCGACGGTTACGCGGCGCTTATTCGCCAAGCCTCCAAAAACGGTGCGCCCTGGTGGGGCGATACGGATTGGCGCGATATGCAGGGCGATAGCCATGCCGAGCGTGTCTTACGCGCCATTCAGGCAGCCGGCGGGCGCGGTTGGTTTGCCTATTGGCGCGATATAACGCCTGAGACAATGGCGATGGCGACCTCTTTGGGCCTCGAGGTGTCGGCTTGGACCGTCAATGAAGCGGCCGATATGAAACGGCTCGCCGCACTTGGTGTCAGCGCGCTGATTACCGATAGGCCGGATATTTTGAAAAAGCTGTAGCGGCTATCTAGGGGCCAGCACCATAATCATCTGGCGGCCTTCCATTTTCGGCATCGCCTCGACTTTTGACAATTCGTCAACATCAGCGCGCACCCGATTGAGCACATCCATGCCTAATTCTTGGTGGGCCATTTCGCGGCCACGAAACCGCATGGTGACTTTTACCTTATCGCCGCCTTCCAAGAATTTGACGACATTGCGCATTTTCACATCATAATCATGCGTGTCGATATTCGGACGCATTTTAATTTCTTTGACATCAACGGTTTTTTGACGCTTGCGCGCCTCGCTGGCCTTTTTCTGTTCTTGATATTTAAGCTTGCCATAATCGAGAATTTTACAAACAGGCGGGTCGGCATTGGGCGATACTTCGACCAAATCGAGGCCTTCCTCTTCTGCCATTGCCAGAGCACTATCGGTATCGACCGTGCCCATTTTCTCTCCTGCTGCACCGATAAGTAAAACTTTCGGTGAGCTAATCATACGATTGACGCGCGGTCCTTGCTGTCGCTGCGGCTGCGCGGCGTGTGGTCTACGTGCTATGGCTTCGCTCCTTTTGCTATTGCCTAAACCGACGATAAACGCCGACTGAGCCTAGGTTTAGGCGATATGAGAGCGAAGTCAATCACAAATAGTCGCGTCCAAGGCGGTGTCCGTAGCATCAAACCAAGGCGGGCGCGGCCAAATGAAAAGGCGCAAATGGCGCAATCTTATGCGGCTTGGCTGCACGATAGCGGTGAAATGCCGCCACGACATGCGCCGTATCAGGGCCAAAGCCCCGCGCAAACCAAGCGGTCCATAAACCCATATTTCATCGGCTTGCCATTTTTGTTTTTGCTGCTGTGTGTCAATCAACACAGTGATAGAGGCCGCACGCGGATAAAGCGCAGCAAGGGCCGCATGCACCTCATCATCGGCCATGCCGACGCCGATCAGTAAAACACCACCCGGTTCACGCACAGCGCGCATCAGCCAATAAGCTCTTTGTAAACCTGTAATGTGCGATTGCACATGGCGGTGCGGGTATAATTGGCCAATACATTGGCACGGCCATTTTCGCCCATTTTATGCTTCTGCGCCTTATCCATAGCCAACACCGCTTCAATGGCATCGGCCAAATCTTGCGCATTATCGGGCGTCACCAAAAACCCGCTGCCACCGGCATCTGCCGGTTTGGCAATCACCGTTTCGCGAAACCCGCCATCATCAGACGCAATCACCGGCAAAGACGCGGCTTGCGCTTCAATGCACGTGCGCCCGAAGGGCTCGGGCCGAATGGTCGGCACAATGGCCACATCAGCCGCCGCATAAGCCGATGGCATATCGGTTTCCAAACCGGTCATCACCAGCCGGTCGTCCAATCCAAATTGCGCCGCGCGGTCTTGCAATTGCGCCACATAATCATCGCGCCCTTGTGCACTGCCGACCAAAACCAGGCTTAATGATCGCTTGCTTTCCAATAAATCATCTTTCAAAAGGCCCACCGCCTCAATCAGCACATGCTGTCCTTTCAAATGGGTCACACGCGCCGGGCAAATAATAACAAAGGCGTTTTGTCCAACGCCCCATTGTTTTCGCTTGGCCGCATTTTGGGCAGCTGAAAAATTATCATGCGCCAAAGCCGTCTCATCACACCCGCGCGGAATAACCCTCAGTTTTTCTGTCATGGAAGGATAAACCGCTTGGATACGCGCCGCGGTGAAATGCGAATTGGCAATCACTCTTTGCCCGCGCATGAGCGATGAATTGTAGAACACTTTGGCACGCGGCTGCTCGTGAACCGTTGAATGAAACGTGGTGACAAAAGGAATATTGGCCCGTTTGGCGGCGAATAAAGACGACCAGCACGGCGCACGCGAGCGGCCATGAATAAGATCGACATTTTCGTTTTTCATCAGATCGGCCAAGCGCCGCACATTACGCCACATGGTGAAAGGGTTTTTGGACGCGACCGGCAATGTCACAATCTCGCCGCCCTGCGCGATGATTTTTTCTTCCAACGCCCCGCCCTCAGTCGCCACCAAAGCGCGGCCACCGGCTTTCACAATCGCCTCGCTCATTTCCATTGTGGTGATTTCCGCGCCGCCGGTTTCCAATTGCGGCACGACTTGCAATATGGTGCGGCCGGATAAATCAACGGCATCTGTCGGCGGCATGGTAAAGCGCTCACTCACATAGTTTCCTTTCGCATCACGGCACTATCAGTCATAATCGGTTTCACCAAAAACACCAATATGTCGACACGCATAGACCGACAGACGCATATGAGGAGACCGGCCCATGCCATTTCTGACCCGCCCTGCCACCGCCGAAATGGCGGAACAAAAAATCGCTTATGAGCAAATGGCCGGTAACGGGCCGGGGGTGATATTTTGCGGCGGTTTTCGCTCTGATATGGGCGGCACAAAAGCCATGGCTTTGGCCGATTGGGCGCAAGCAACAGGCCGCGCCTATACCCGCTTTGACTGGTTCGGGCATGGCCAATCATCAGGCGCGTTTACCGATGGCACAATGAGCCATTGGCGCGGCGACTTACCCTGCCTATTGGACAATATTTGCGACGACCGACAAATCCTCATCGGCTCTAGTTTCGGCGGTTGGCTGTCGTTGATGGCAGCACTTGATCGACCTGAAAAAATTTCCGCATTGGTGCTGATCGCACCGGCTGTCGATATGACCGAGCGGCTGATGTGGGCAAGGTTTTCAGACAAAGCGCGCGCCAAGCTAATGGCAGAAGGGCTGATTTATGACCCGTCGGAATATGACCCTGAAGGCTATCCGATTACCCGTGCGCTGATTGAAGACGGGCGCTCGCATTTAATGTTGGATGATAAAATCGAGATTAATGTGCCGGTGCGTATTTTGCACGGCCAGCAAGATGATGCCGTGCCGTGGCAATTATCATTGGAATTGGCCGCGCAGCTCACCGGCCAAAATGTCGAATTGCATTTGATGAAAAACGGCGATCATCGCTTATCTGAACCGCATGAGATTGACCGGCTCATCGAATTAATCGAAGCGCTGCCGCTCTAGAACGCGCCCGCCTCAAACAGGGCGGTCAGCCCTTCGCGATAGCTCGGATAGCGCAAATCCACACCCAGCTCTTGCTTGATGCGTTGGTTTTTTATCCTTTTGTTTTCGCCGTAAAAACTTTTCGCCATTGGCGATAATTCTGCCGTTTCAAAATCGGTTAATGGCGGCGGCTCAACCCCCAAAAGCGTGGCCGCAAATGCCACCACATCTTGCGGCGGTGCCGGTTCATCATCGCACACACTATAAGCCCGCCCGCCCATCGGACGGGCCATTGAGGCGCGCAATATTTGCGCAATATCATCAACATGAATGCGCGAAAATACCTGCCCCGGCTTATCAATGCGCCGCGCCGTGCCGGCTTTCAGTGTCGCCAATTGATTGCGCCCCGGCCCATAAATGCCGGCGAGACGAAAATAATGTATCGGTAAATCATGCGTAGCGGCCAATTCTGCCCAAGCCGCTTCGGCTGCGACGCGGCGTTGTCCGCGCTCCGAAACCGGCCCCGGCGGCGTGTCCTCATCAATCCACGCGCCATCATGGTCGCCATAAACACCGGTGGTCGATAAATAGCCCAGCCATTTTATTTGCCCGGCGGCAGCGGCTAATGCCGGCGCCAAAAGCGGCAAAGCCGGATCACCCGCCTCGGTCGGTGCCGCTGATAATAAGACATGCTGAATGCCCGACAGCGCACTGAGGCTAAGCGGTTCTTCATCCAGCCGCAGCGGCTCTATATTCAGCCGGCGCAAGCGTTCGGCTTTTTCATCATCGCGGCAGGTGGCTTTTAATTGCCAGCCTTCGGCTTGCAGCAGCGGCGCCAAATGCGCTGCGCAAAAACCAAAACCGAAAAATAAAGCACCGTCCGCCATAATCGCTCCCTAAAGCTAGTCCGAAACCCTCGAAGATATTGAAGACGTTGAAGGCATCAAAGCATCGCATTCCGCTTTCACCAGTCGGCTTTCATCATCGGCCAATTGCGCGCGCAAATTTGCCGTTTCGGATGGCTGCATGGTCGAGACAGCCCATACCGCGCTGGCCCGTACCACATCTGACGCATCGCTCAACCGCGCTTTCGCCGCATCAATATGCGCCGCATCGGGATTTTTCATATTGCCCATCGCGATAAGCACATTGCGAATAAAATGATCGCGACCGGTACGCTTTATCGGCGTGCCGGCAAAAAACGCCCGAAACGCCGCATCATCCAATTGGCTGAGTGTGATTAAATCGGGGCGGTCATAATCTGATTTTAACGCCAGTTTCGCCTCTTCTGCGCTTTTGGCAAATTTATTCCACGGGCAAACCGACAGGCAATCATCGCATCCATAAATTCGATTGCCCATAAGGCCGCGCAGGTCGCGCTCAATCATCCCTTTATGCTCAATCGTCAAATAAGAAATACATCGCCGCGCATCGATTTTATAAGCCGATGGAAACGCATCGGTCGGACAAATATCCAGACATGCCGAACAGGCACCGCAATGGTCTGTCTCCGGCGCATCCGGCGGCAACTCCAAATCGGTAAACACCGAGCCCAGAAACAGCCAGGAGCCGAACTCGCGCGATACCAGATTTGTATGCTTGCCTTGCCAGCCCAAACCGGCCCGCATGGCCAATGGCTTTTCCATCACCGGCGCGGTATCGACAAACACCTTCACTTGCGCGCCGCTTTTATCGACCAGCCAACGGGCCAAGGCTTTCAGCTTTTTCTTAATCACATCATGATAATCACGGCGCTGCGCATAAACCGAAATCACCCCTTTATCGGTTTCTTGAAGCGCCGCCATCGGATCGCTATCGGGGCCGTAATTCACCCCCAACATGATGACGCTTCGCGCTTCAGGCCATAATTTTTGCGGCGCGGCGCGCTCATCCATGCGCGTTTCCATCCATTGCATTTGCCCATGATGACCGGCCTCGATAAATGCTGCCAGCCCATCTCCCGCTGTTGCATCGGCGCGCGCGCTAACAATTTTGCACAGGGCAAAACCCTGCGCCGCCGCTTGTGCGACCAGCTCTTGCTTTAACGGCTCGGGCGCAGCCAATTTAAAAATCCAAATCGGCGTAATAAGGCGGCGGCCGCATGCCGGCAATATGGTCAGCCAAAAGCGGACGGAATGATGGGCGCGATTTTATCCGCGCATACCAATCGCGCACCACCGGCCATAATTTCCACGGCACATCGCCGGTATAATCAAGGCAAGATAAATGCGCCGCGGCGGTGAAATCCGCCAAGCTCATTTCGCCGCCGCCCAGCCAATCGCGGGTTTGCAAAAGATAAGTCAAATATTCCAAATGCAGGTCGAGATTATGCAAGCCGATGCGCACCGTCGCCATATCCGGGCCACCGCCGCCATCATCGGCGCCCATAAAGCGCCGGTCAATTTTTTCATGCGTTATCAGCCGCCCGACTTCGGTATGAAACTTATCGTCGAACCAAGCACAAATGCGGCGTACTTCGGCCCGCGCCAAACCGCTGCTCGGCATAAGCGGCATCGCCCCGCCTTTTTCTTCCAGCCATTCGGCAATTGCATAATGGCCGGCGACGGTTCCCGCTTCACCGACCAAAACCGGCACTTCGCCGGATGGGTTGAGCATTAAAAAATCCAGCCTTCTTTCCCAAGGCCGCTCTTCGACAAAATCGACAGCGAATTTTTTCTCGCCCAAAAGCAGACGAATTTTGCGCGAAAACGGACAGACCGGTTGGTGGAATAATGTTGCCATAAAGGCAAATTACTGCGTTTCGGGGAAGACGGGCAAGCGAAACCCGCTTGCCTCAGGGCAACGGCGCAAGTTAGTTTGCGCCATGGGATTTGACTATTTGCTATTAATCGCCGCCATTCAAGGCATTACCGAATTTATTCCGGTGTCGTCTTCGGGGCATTTGGTGCTGGTGCATGAGCTGGCCGGCGAGACCGATAATTTGGCCAATCCGGTGCTTGATGTGGCCTTGCATTTTGGCACACTGATTGCCGTGATGGTGTATTTCCGCGCCGATACAATGACATTGGCACGCGGCAGTTTGGATGTGGTGGTGAACCGCAAAACCGCAGCGCGTGAGGCGGCCCTAAATATGGTGCGCGCCACATTGCCGGTCATATTGGCGGCGCTTTTATTATTGGGCAGCGGGCTGATTGATGTTTTGCGACAGGCTGAAATTGTCGCTTGGGCCAGCATTATTTTTGCCGTACCGCTTTATCTGGCTGACCGCTATGGCAAAAGCGATAATCAATTATCCGACATGGCGGCGCGTCCGGCTTTATGGTTGGGCATGGCGCAAATGCTGGCTTTGATACCGGGTGCCAGCCGCGCCGGTGTGACCATTATGGCGGGCCGCGCTTTGGGCTTTTCGCGCGAAGCGGCGGCGCGTTATTCCATGCAAATGGCGATGCCGGTGATATTGGCGTTTGCTTTATTGGGGCTGTTGGAACTGCTCAGCAATGGCAATTATGCAGCCCTTAGCACGGCGATTATCGGGGCGGCTTTGGCGGCGGTTTTCGCCTTTGCCAGTATTGACATGTTCTTGAAACTAACACGCAAATTATCGCTGCTGCCATTCGTCATTTATCGCATCGGGCTGGGCATGGCGATATTGCTGTTTGTCTGAACAATCAGACCCTCATTGAGAGGCTAGGCCGGTTTTTTACCATGCGGGCGATAGCGGGCCAGATAATCCAATTGGCCGGCAATCGGGCGCGCAGTAATGCCCAAAGCGGCAAGATTATGCGCGGCGAAATCATCGCCGACAATATTATCGCTTTTCAGCAAAATCACTTGGTCCGGCGTCAGTAATGGCTTGGGCATAAATTGCGCGAAAGCGGCAATCATATTGGCGGCGAAAAACGGCAATGGCACCAATAGCCGATTGCGGCCGGTTTCGGCATTCAGCATTTCCATCAAATCTTTAAAGCTCAAAATATCCGGCCCGCCCAGCTCATAAATGCCACTGGCCGCGCCGTTAAAACAAGCCGCGACCGCATCCGCCACATCAAAAACCGAGACCGGCTGATAGCGCGTCTCGCCGCCGCCAATGAGCGGCAAGGCCGGTGCAATCATCGACATGGCAGCGAAGCGATTGAAAAAATCATCTTCCGGCCCGATAACGATGGAGGGGCGTAAAATATGCGCTTGCGGCACCAGTTCTTGCACCGCCGCCTCGCCAATCGCCTTGCTTTTGGCATAAGAGGACGCGCTATCGGCATCAGCACCAATGGCAGAAATATGCACCATATGCGATATGCCTTGCTTGGCGGCAGCATCGGCAATCAGCGCAGCACCGCGCGCCTGCACGGCGTCAAATTTTTGTTTGCCGGTTTCAAATAAAATGCCGACAGCATTGACCACGCCGTCTGCCCCTTCCAGCACAGCAGCCGTGCTGGCGGCGTCGCGAATATTGGCCTGCATAATCTCGATTTGCCCGGGCTTGCCGTTTGTTTTCAAAAACAAAGCTTCATTCGGGCGGCGTGTTGCAATGCGCAAACGATAGCCCTGCTTGGACAAGCGTCGCACAATATGGCGACCCAGAAATCCGGTACCCCCGAAAACAGTGATCAGGGATTGAGCGGGCAGTTTTTCGACGGGGCTGGTCATCGGGTTCATTTCTCACGCATTTTGAAACAGGCGCGACCAAGACAAGTGGCCACGCTTCATTGGCTTGTTGTTTAATATATCTTGGCCGCTGATTGAAGCGAAAACGCTTTTATCGGGCGGTTTTTCGTTGCTTGACTTTTACCGGTGCGGCTTTTAGACAAGCACTTCCTGAGGGCCCAGGTGGCGGAATTGGTAGACGCGCTAGCTTCAGGTGCTAGTGCCCGTAGGGGCGTGGAAGTTCGAGTCTTCTCCTGGGCACCATTTCTTTGCATCAATGCGTTTAGCCAATGCTGTTTAAGCATATGCCCTTCAAGCATATTTGTTGGAAACACGGCAATCATCGCCGTCATAACCATCACCGCGATGCGTGACTTCTTCTAAAATGCGGCGTCGAGTAAGGTGCGCAACTTGGCTGAGGTTTCAAGCGACACCGGATTGGCTTGCACCCAATGGTTTTGCAGTGAGCCTTCGGCGATTTGATCGAGCTGGTCTTG
>CBFIHY010000022.1:0-14000 GCA_965662315.1 Alphaproteobacteria bacterium | reverse complement strand
GAATAAGCGGCGAGCTTCGCCTAAGCGTTAAAGCAATCAAAAGGACGGCCAAATGGCATCTTTGAAAGAGCTTCGTAATCGGATTGCCAGCGTGCAGGCAACGCAGAAGATTACACGCGCCATGCAAATGGTGGCGGCGTCTAAGCTGCGTCGTGCGCAAGAAGCAGCCGAAGCGGCGCGCCCCTATGCCGATCGCATGGGCGCGGTTTTGGGCAATCTTGCCGCCGGTATTACCGATATTGAAAGTGCACCGAAATTGCTGGCCGGCAGCGGCAGCGATAAGCGGCATTTATTGATTGTGGCGACAGCCGAACGCGGCTTGTGCGGCGGTTTCAATTCATCGATTGCGCGTCTGGCGCGCGAAGATGCGCTGAAGCTGAAAAGCGAAGGCAAGCAGGTCGATATTTTATGTGTCGGGCGCAAAGGCTATGATGTGCTGAAGCGTTATTTTGGCGATGAATTGCTGGAGCCGATTACCTATCAAGGTTTGAAAATGGTCGGCTATGACCAGGCGCAAGAAGTGGCAGAACGCGTCTTGGCTGATTTTGACGCTGATAAGTTTGATATTTGCACGCTTTATTATTCAAAATTTGAAAATGTCATCAGCCAAGTGCCGACCGGTTTGCAAATCATTCCGGCCAGCTTTGACGATGCCGATACGCCGGATTTGGGTGGCGCAGCCTATGATTATGAGCCGGAAGAGAATGAAATTCTCGACGCGCTTTTGCCGCGCAATATTGCGGTGCAGGTTTTGCGCGCCTTATTGGAAAACGCCGCCAGTGAGCAAGGCGCGCGGATGAGTGCGATGGATAATGCCACGCGCAATGCCGGCGAAATGATTGACAGTCTGAGCATTACCTATAACCGGTCGCGTCAGGCTCAAATTACCAAAGAATTGATTGAAATTATCTCAGGCGCGGAAGCGTTGTAGAGATAGGGAAAGCACGAGGACAAGATTATGGCAGAGCAGAAATCAACAGGAACGGGCAAAATCAGCCAAGTCATCGGCGCCGTCGTTGACGTGCAGTTTGAGGGTGAGTTGCCGGAAATTCTGAACGCATTGGAAACCCAAAACGGCGATATTCGTTTGGTTTTGGAAGTGGCGCAGCATTTGGGCGAGCGCACGGTTCGTACCATTGCCATGGACTCGACGGAAGGTCTGGTGCGCGGTCAAGCGGTGAGCGACACCGGCGCCCCGATTTCTGTGCCGGTCGGTGAAGCGACTTTGGGCCGTATCATTAATGTGATTGGCGAGCCGGTTGATGAAGCCGGTCCGGTAGATGCCGGCGAAACCCGCGCCATTCACCAAGAAGCGCCGGAATTTGTTGAGCAATCAACCGAATCTGAGCTGCTGGTGACCGGTATTAAAGTTGTTGACCTGCTGGCGCCTTATGCCAAAGGCGGTAAGATTGGTCTGTTTGGCGGTGCCGGTGTGGGCAAAACGGTTCTGATTATGGAATTGATCAACAATGTCGCGAAAGCGCATGGTGGCTATTCAGTATTTGCCGGTGTTGGCGAGCGGACCCGCGAAGGTAATGACCTTTATTGGGAAATGATCGAATCCGGTGTGAATGTCGAAAAAGGCGGCGAAGGTTCAAAATGTGCGCTGGTTTATGGCCAAATGAATGAGCCTCCCGGCGCGCGTGCCCGTGTGGCGCTGACCGGTCTGACGGTTGCGGAAAACTTCCGCGATGAAGGTCAGGATGTGTTGTTCTTTGTTGATAATATTTTCCGCTTTACCCAAGCCGGTTCAGAAGTATCGGCCTTGTTGGGTCGTATCCCGTCAGCTGTGGGTTATCAGCCGACTTTGGCGACTGATATGGGGGCGTTGCAAGAACGCATTACCACGACAAATAAAGGGTCAATTACCTCAGTGCAGGCGATTTATGTGCCGGCTGATGACTTGACCGACCCGGCGCCTGCCGCCTCATTTGCTCACTTGGACGCGACCACTGTGTTGTCACGTGCGATTTCGGAAAAAGGTATTTATCCGGCGGTGGACCCGCTTGATTCTACCAGCCGTATTTTGGAACCGCGTGTTGTCGGTGATGAGCATTATCAAGTGGCACGGGAAGTGCAGGAGATTTTGCAGAAATATAAATCACTGCAAGACATTATTGCGATTTTGGGCATGGATGAATTGTCGGAAGAAGACAAATTAGTGGTGAACCGCGCGCGTAAGATTGAGCGTTTCTTGTCACAGCCATTCCATGTTGCTGAAATCTTTACCGGTTCACCGGGTATATTGGTTGATTTGGCCGATACGATTAAAGGCTTTAAAGGCTTGTGCAATGGCGATTATGACGATCTGCCGGAAGCGGCTTTTTATATGGTCGGCACGATTGAAGATGCCATCGCCAAAGCTGAGGCAATGGCAGCGGAAGCTGCTTAAAGATTGGGTCAGCGGAAGCTGCTTAAAGATTGGGTCAGCGGAAGCTGCTTAAAGATTGGGGCAGCGGAAGCTGCACGAGGAGTTAGATGATGGCCGATAAGCTGAAATTTGATTTGGTCAGCCCAGAAAAGCTGGTCTTGTCTGCTGATGTGGACGGCGTGCAAGTGCCGGGCGCAGAGGGTGATTTCGGCGTCTTGCCAAATCACAGTCCGGTCATGGCGATGTTGCGCCCGGGTACTTTGACCGTTGAAAATGACGGCACAACACAAAGTTTTCAACTGGATGGCGGCTTTGTTGACGTGACCCCCGAAGGGGTAACGGTTCTGGCTGAAACCATTGAAACCGACTGAGCCTTTGCCACATTGAATTAAAATGGCGCGTCTTTCGGGACGCGCCTTTTTTATATTTATCGTTTTTGAAAATATTTGGCTGGCTTTATCAGTCAAACACCACGGTCTTATTGGCGTTTAAAAACACCCGCCGCTCCGTATAAAGCCGCACGGCGCGCGCTAAGGCGCGGCGCTCCGTATCCCGCCCGACATCGACAAAACTGGCCACTGACATATCATGGCGCACCGGTTCCACGCCTTGCGTAATAATCGGGCCCTCATCCAAATCGGCGGTAACAAAATGCGCCGTTGCGCCGATAAGTTTGACGCCGCGCGCATGCGCTTGGCTATAAGGCTCGGCCCCTTTAAAGCTCGGCAAAAAGCTATGATGAATATTGATAATATGACCGGCATGGCGGTCGACAAAATCAGCCGTCAAAATTTGCATATAGCGGGCCAGCACAATCAAATCGATTTTCTCATCCTCGATAAGCTGATTGAGCGTCGCTTCATTATCTGCTTTCGCCTCTTTGCCGCCAAGTCGGTGATATGGTAAACCGGCATCTTCGGCCCAATGGCGTCCAACATCATGATTGGACGCAATGGCCGCAATATCCATTTTCAATGAGCCGATTTGCTGGCGATAAATCAGGTCGATAAGGCAATGGTCAAATTTTGATACCAATATCAACACGCGTGGCCGCGCATCAGCCGGATAAAGCCGCAAATCCATATTGAAACTGTCGCGCACTTCGTCCAAGGCCTTATCCAGCACCGCGCTATCCGTGTCGCCGTCGCACGCAATGCGCATGAAAAAACGCTGCTGTGCCATATCGGAATATTGCTGGCTTTCGGTAATGTTAAAGCCGTTTTCAGCCAAAGCGTGACTGAGCGCGGCGACAATGCCCGGCCTGTCAGGGCAGGTTAGGGTTAAAATAAGAGAAGCCATCTCACGCGCTCCGATAATCAAAACTGTCGTCGATTTTATGCAGCAAATGCTGAAGCGCCGTCAATGGCGGCGCACTGCCGGTGCCGCAGCCGGGCAATGGCGATAAATCGGCCTCGGCGTCCGGATCAAAGAAATAGGCAATGGAATGGCGGGTGCCGCCGCTGCGATTGACCACGCGATGCACGGTTGAGGCATAAAGACCATTGGTCCAGCTGCGCATCATGTCACCAATATTCACCACAATATGCTGCGGCAGGCACGGCACTTCCAGCCAGCCATTGGCGGTTTTAATTTCAAGGCCCGGCGCATCATCTTGCAAGAGCAGCGTCAAACAACCGAAATCCGTATGCGGGCCGGCCGATAAGATTGCGGCATCTTGCATTGGCGGATAGCGCAGCGGTGCCAATGTCGCCATCGGCTCCGTTAACCAGCCGTCAAAATGCGTTTCGGCCAAGCCAAGCGATAGGGCAAAGGCCTGCATTAACTGCCGCGACAGGGCCTCGCAGGCCGCATAAAGCGCCTGCATATCGTCTTTAAAACCGATGATTGAGCCGCTTTCCTCAGGCCATTGATTGGCCCCGTGCAAGGGCATTGAGGCGGCGACTTTTTCATGGGTAGGGGGTAAATCACGGCCGATCTTCAGCCCTTGCTTATAATCACCTTGCGGTTGTCCGGCGCGGTCCAACACTTCGCCGCCCTCGCCAAACCAGCCGCGATGGCAGGGCGATTGGGTAATATTAATGCGCTGTTTTTCCGTCTCCGGTCGGTCAAAAAACGCTTTCGCCATGGCAAAGCCTTGCTTGCGTGCCGCTATTGGCAGCGGGTGATTTTCCAGAATGAAAAAGCCGGTATGGCGGGCCGCCGCGCCGATTGCGTCGGCAATTTCTTGCCGCTTGGCGGGCGTCGCGCCATCAAAGCCGCCGAAGTCAATTATCGGCAAGCTCATATCAGGCAACCATTTCTTTAAAATGTTCAAGCAAAGCGCGATAAATCGGTTTTTTAAACTCAATCACCAATTCGACGCATTCAGCCAAAGGCCGCCATGTCCATTGATCAAATTCAATTTGGCTATGCGCTTTCAAATCAATCATCTCGTCTTGGCCGGTAAAGCGCATTAAAAACCATTTTTGCTTTTGCCCGCGAAACTTGCCTTTGAGGGCCTTACCGATAAGTTCTTCCGGCAAGTCATAATAAAGCCAATCGGGAATTTCATGCACCAGCTCGGCTTCGGTGACGCCGGTCTCTTCAGCCAGTTCGCGATAAGCGGCTTCTAAGGGCGTCTCGCCTTCATCAATCCCGCCCTGCGGCAATTGCCATAGCGGCGCATCATCGGGCAATTTATCGGGCCGCCGCTTACCGGAAAAGACAAGACCGTCTTTATTGACCAGCACAATGCCGGCGCAGGGCCGCCAATCAAGCTTACTGGCCGGATGGTCAGCCGCATATTCTGGAACCGCATAACTCATTTTAAGAAACCGGTTTTTGCGCGGTTTTGTCTTGCGCCGCATCTTGCAAGTTCAATAACAGCTTAATCGCGGCTTGCAATTGCTTGTCATCTTCCGTCTTGCGCGGCACAAAGGCGATGGCATTTTTACGCTTTTTGGTTTGCTCCGGCTTGTTGGATGCGCCGTCAATATCTTTGCCGTCCAATGCC
Organism: Alphaproteobacteria bacterium; assembly: GCA_965662315.1. Classification (GTDB taxonomy): domain Bacteria; phylum Pseudomonadota; class Alphaproteobacteria; order RS24; family RS24; genus UBA8337. Next base: position 8,676 of record CBFIHY010000022.1, on the reverse strand, counting down.
CCGCGCAAATCTGCCTCGCGGCGACCCTCGCGGCCTTTCAATTCATCCGGCAGCTCTTGTTCGGCATAAATATCCGGCGTAATGCCTTTCGCCTGAATGGAACGCCCCGATGGGGTGTAATAACGCGCCGTGGTCATTCGCAAGGCGCCATCATTGCCCAGCGGCATAATCGATTGTACCGAGCCCTTGCCGAAGCTTTGCGTGCCCATAATCACCGCACGATGGTGGTCTTGCAGCGCGCCGGCAACAATTTCAGAGGCCGAGGCCGAGCCGCCATTAATCATCACCACAATCGGCAGGCCGCGGGCCATATCACCGCGCCGCGCCGAGAAGCGCGAACTGTCATCATCATTGCGCCCGCGCGTCGAAACAATTTCACCGCGGTCCAACATGGTGTCGGAAACCGATATTGCTTCGCGCAGCAGCCCGCCCGGATTATTGCGTAAATCAATAATATAACCGGCCAGTTTTTTCTTGCCGATTTCAGCCGGTAATTTGTTAAAGGCTTTTTTCAACTCTTTGGTGGTTTGCGCGTTAAATGTGGTCAGGCGAATATAGGCGATATTCTCATCCGGCCCTTCAACCCGCGAGCGCACTGCACGAATTTTAATCGTGTCGCGAATAATGACGATTTCCAAAGGCTCTTTTTCGCCTTCGCGCAAAACCGTCAGCGTAATCGGTTTGCCTTTTTCGCCGCGCATTTTTTCAACCGCTTCCGACAAGGTCAGTCCCAATACGGCAGTGCCGTCCAATTCCGAGATTAAATCATTCGGCAACATGCCGGCGCGGCTGGCCGGTGTGCCGTCAATCGGCGCAATCACTTTGACCAAGCCGTTTTCCATTGTGACTTCAATGCCAAGGCCGCCAAATTCGCCCTTCGTTTCAACCTGCATATCCTCGAAATTTTTCGGCGGCAAATAGGCTGAATGCGGGTCGAGCGACGTCATCATGCCCGATAAAGCGGCTTCAATCAGTTCCTTATCAGACGGTGCATCAACATAATTACGGCGCACTTGTTCCAAGACATCGCCGAATAAAGTCAGTTGCCGATATAATTCCTGCTCGTCTTTTTTGTCGGCAAATGCCCCATTCGGGACTGCCAGAAGCGCCAAAAAAACAAGTGATATCAATTTGTTGGCGATTTTTCGCATTTTCTTTCATCCTTACGACCAAGCCCGTGCAGCCGGCCATCATAACCATGGGTAAGACCTGTCATCCGTCAATTTCGCCTTTGTTTTTAGCCTATATCTTTAAGCCAAGGCATCGGGTCAATCGGACGACCGTCAAATCGTAATTCCATATATAGCTGACTGCGGCCCGAAGACGAAGTGCCGAATCGGTGTTTTTCTTGCCCGTGTGCACCCTCTTGTTGATGCCCCTCATGATCAAAACTGCCGAGCCGCCCGATCGGTTCACCGGCCAGTAATTCTTGGCCGACATAAGCGCCGCTATCGGCCATGCCGGCCAAAATCATTTGAAAGCCATCGGTCAGGCTTAAAATGACAATTTCGCCATATTGACGAAACGGCCCGCTATACATCACCACACCATCATAAGGCGCGGTAATTTGCGCGCCGGCGCGCGCCGTTATATCCAAGCCTTGACGCACCACGCCATTTTCATTGGCCTCGCCAAATCGGCCGACCACTTGTCCGGCCACCGGCATGGGCACCAGCCCGCGCGCCCGGGCAAAACCGTCACCGGTCGGGGCCGGTATATTGGCGGTTTTACGATTGGCCAAACGGCGCGCCAAATCGCGCAAATCGCGCGCTTCGCGTACCAGTTTACGAATTTCAGCCGCCTCTCTTTCCGCCGCTTGGCGGGCCTTTGTTTCAGCTGTGGTTTTGGCCGCCAAGGCTTGGTCCAAATCGGCACGCGCTGTCGCCGCATCGCGCTCGGCAATAATCAACGCTTCCGATTGCCGGTCCATGCGGCGGCGCAAGGCGGCCAATTCGGTCAAACGATCGCGCAATTCATCGGCCCGCGCTTGCATGCCGGGCACCACGGCCGCCATGACCACCGCCCCTTGCACGGCGGCCAGTGCATCATCTGCATGCACAGCAAAGGCGGGGGCCGGTTGTTTTTGCATTGCTTGCAAACCGGCCAGCAAGCGCGATAGCGCCGCCCGGTCTTGCTGTAAGGCCTCATCAAAGCGGTTTTCGGTTACCGCCAATTCGGATAATCGTTCTTCCAGCCGATCGCGCTCCGCATCGATATTTTGTAAATCCTTGGCCAACACAATCACCCTTTGGCGGAGCCTTTTTTGTTGGCTTTTCAGGCGGTCAGCCTCGGCTTGCAATTCCGCTTGGCGGGCTTTGCGGTTTTCAATCTCATCATTTAGCGCGTCGAGTTTTTTATCTTGCGCCATTGCCGACGCATAATGGCTGCCGCTAAATGCCGCCCCTATCAGACAGAGAATTAAAATCAGTCGTTTCATATTAATCGCGATGATAAGGGTGTCCGGCCAAAATGGAAACGCTGCGCCATAATTGTTCGGCCAGCATGGCGCGGGCCAATAAATGCGGCCAGGTCATTTTGCCCAAAGATAGCGAGATATCGGCTTTTTGCCGCAAAGCATTATTCAGCCCGTCCGCCGGCCCCAATACAAAAACCGCTTCGCGCCGCCCGTCATCGCGCCATGCGCCGATTTTTGTCGCCAATTGGCGGCTCGTCCAAGTGCTGCCGGTTTCATCCAATGCAATAATCATCGCATCGGATTTGGCCGTCAGCGCCTGCAATAATTTATCATTGGCACTGCTTTGTTCTTTAATCTCGGTCAGGCTCGGCCCGCTCAGCCCCAAATTGCGGCCGGCCGGTTCAATGCGCGCGGCATAAGTGTCATATAGCGCTGCCTCGGCAGTGCCGCGCATCTGGCCGACGGCCAAAATAGACAAGCGCATCGGCTCAGGCGTTCAGTTGCGGGGCGGTCTCACCGTTTGGCGCAAAACTTTGCGCTTCCGCTTCTGTCGCCCACATTTTTTCAAGCCCATAAAAGGCGCGCACTTCCTCGCGGAAAATATGCACAACAACATCACCGGCATCGACCAGCACCCAATCGCCGGTGCTTTGTCCTTCCGTGCGCACGTCTTTTTGGCCTTGCTCTTTCAGCTTGCGCAAAAGATGGTCAGCCAACGCACTGACATGGCGTTGCGACCGGCCGGTGGCAATCACCATATGGTCAGCCAAAGCCGATTTGCCGTCGAGATTTATGGTTACGATATCCTGCGCCAAATCATCATCGAGACTGGTCAGAACAAGGTGGTGAAGCGAGCCGTCATCAAGCGCGGGTCCCTTCGATTTTGCCTGCGGCGCTTGCGCCTGTGGCTGTTTGTCAGTCAGAGCGTTTTCCTCACTAAGCATGACACCAATATGACGAATAATGCCGCCATGGTTTGAAGATTAACAAGAATTTGGGGTCGGTTTCAATCATCCATTTGCCGCAGGCGCGATGAGGCAAGTTTCGATTGTCGGCCGCCCAGCATCACCCAAGCCGGTGCCGCATAATCGGTCAAGGCAGCGGCTTGATGGTCGGCCAGTCGTGCCCAGCCAAACGCTTGCGCGGCGGGTGCCAGTGCCGCCTTATGGGTGGCCCCGGGGCGCGGATAAACCGCGATGGGCAGCTCATTCATCAGTCCTTGCCAGTCTTTCCAGCGATGCAGTGTCGCCAAATTATCGGCCCCGATGAGCCAGATAAAATCGACATTCGGATGCGCGCGTTTCAGGGCGCGCACCGTATCAATGGCATATTGTGTGCCGAGGCGGGTTTCTTCGGCGCTGACAATAAAGCGGCGGTCACGCGCCATTTTTTTCACCGCTTTGACGCGCTGCTGCAAATTTTGCGGTTGATGATTTTTAAGCGGATTTTGGGGGCTGACCAGCCACCAAATATAATCAATATCCAGCGCCCGCAAGGCTGCTTTGGCAACCAATTCATGGCCCTTATGCGGCGGGTCGAAACTGCCGCCGAAAAGGGCAATTTTGGCACCGTCGAAAAATTTTACCATCGGCTTGTCACGCGCTGCTTCTATTTCGGCCGCGTTTGGCCGCTGCCGCGCACCGCATATTTAAAACTGGTCAATTGCTCCAGCCCAACCGGCCCGCGCGCATGGAAGCGACCGGTGGCAATGCCAATTTCAGCCCCCATGCCAAATTCGCCGCCATCGGCAAATTGCGTTGACGCGTTATGCATAACAATGGCGCTATCGACACGCGCAAGAAAATCTCCGGCGGTTTGCGCATTGTCGGTAATGATGGCCTCGGTATGGCCCGACCCATATTCGGTAATATGGGCGACCGCTTCGTCCAAGCCGCTAACGGTTTTCACCGCAATCACCGCATCGAGATATTCTTCATACCAATCTTCTTGGCTGGCTGCGCTGACCCGAGCATCGGCTTTTTGCGCTGCATCATCGCCGCGTACCGCGCAATCGGCGTCCAAAAGAGCCTTGATAAGCGGCGCCATATGAGTGGCGGCGCATGCTTCATCAACCAATAGGGTTTCAGCCGCGCCACAAATACCGGTGCGGCGCATTTTGGCGTTTAACAAAACATCGCGCGCCATATCCAAATCCGCTTCGGCATCGACATAGACATGACACACACCGTCCAAATGAGCGAACACCGGCACACGCGCTTCATCTTGCACACGCCCGACCAGACCTTTGCCGCCACGCGGCACAATCACGTCGATATTGCCGTCAAGTCCGGCCAGCATCATGCCAACGGCGGCGCGGTCTGGTGTATCGACAATCTGCACGCAATTTTCATCCAGACCGGCGGCGCGCAAGGCGCGAACAAAACAACCATGAATGAGGCGGGCTGAGTTTTGAATTTCAGACGAGCCGCGCAAAATAACCGCATTGCCCGATTTCAAACATAAAGCGGCGGCATCCGCCGTCACATTGGGGCGGCTTTCATAAATCACCCCAATAACCCCCAAGGGCACGCGCACACGGGTAATATCCAAGCCGCTATCGACTTGCCAATTGGCCATGCTTTGGCCGACCGGATCATCCAGCTTGATAATCGCTTCCAAGGCTTGCGCGATGCCTTCCAGCCGCGCCTCATCCAGCATGATGCGGTCGAGCCGTGCTTTGCCGACATTTTGCGCTTCGGCCAATTTCATATCTTCGCCATTGGCCGCCAAAATATTGACAGCATCAGCGCGCAATTCATTGGCCGCATTTTGCAAAGCGGCGTTTTTTGCTGCGCTGTCAGCCGTCGTCAATTGACGGGCAGCGCGGCGTCCTTTGACGCCCAAATCGGCCATCATGGCCGCCAGATCTTGGTCAATTTTTTGCGCTTCGCTCATCTCATCCGTCCCCTGCCATCATTTTGTCTTCGGGTTATCTGTGGCGGCCAAAACCATATCATCGCGATGTACCATTTCAGCGCGGCCATGATAGCCCAACACATTTTGCATTTCGCTGCTGGGCAAGCCAATCATACGCGCCGCGTCGCTGCTTGCATAGCCGGATAGGCCGCGTCCCAATTCATGGCCGCTCTCATCAACCAAGGCGACGCAATCGCCGCGTTCAAACACCCCGTCAATGGCACTGACGCCGACCGGTAATAATGAGTTACCGGCCTTTAATGCTGCCACGGCGCCATTATCGAGAATAAATTTGCCGCTTGGGGTCAGCCCGCCGGCAATCCAAGCCGCGCGCGCATTATGCGGATTGTCATGCGCTTCAAAAAGCGTCGAGCGCGCGCCATTGGCCAAAGCCGATAAAGGCGCGGTTTCACGACCGCTGGCCAATACCATATGGCAGCCGGCATGTTGGGCAATTTCGGCCGCTTGCAATTTTGTCACCATGCCGCCCGAGCCATGCGCCGAACCGGTGCCGCCGGCCATCGCTTTAATCGTGTCATTTATATGCGTCACATGGTCGATAAATTTGGCACTTTCGGCGCCGGCATCGGCGTCATTCGGGTCGCCATCATATAGCCCATCAATATCAGATAAGAGGATGAGGCAGTCAGCCGAGACCATGGCCGCCACCCGCGCTGCCAATCGGTCATTATCGCCATAGCGCAATTCTTGTGTCGCAACCGTGTCGTTTTCATTAATCACCGGCACGGCGCCATGCGCCAATAAGGTGGTCAGGGTTTGCCGCGCGTTTAAATAGCGGCGGCGTTGTTCAGTGTCTTCTGCGGTCAATAAAATTTGCGCTGCCGATAAATCCTGTTTGGCCAAAGCGGCTTGCCAGCCGCGCGCCAATTCAATTTGTCCGGCCGCCGCCGCTGCTTGGCTTTGCTGCAAAGTCAATTTATCGCGCGCCAGCCCAAGCGCGGCACAGCCCAATGACACCGCCCCCGATGTCACAATTACCAGTTTCTTGCCGGTCGCTGCCAGCTTTGCCAAATCAGCCGCCATCGCGTCCAGCCAATGATGATTCAGCCGCTCTTGCGTCAGCAAAAGCGAGGAGCCGATTTTAACAACCAGCGTGTCGGCCTGTTCTATCTCGCGGCGCATTTAGCCGTCTCCCAGCGGATGCCAGCCGCCGCTTTCTTGCGCGCGCGCCATCGCGTCATCGCGTGTATCTTCATCATCAATGCCATTATCGGTTTGCGTGTCGCCTTCAATCAGCCGGACCAAGCGGTCAAATAGGGCCTGCAAGCCATCACCGCTGACGGCGGAAATCGGCATCAGCTCAGCGCCTGTGGCCTGTCGCAAGCTGTCTTCAATCTCCGCCAGTTTTTCAGGCGCCAGTGCATCGGTTTTGGTCAAGGCCAGCAATTCGGGCTTACCGGCCAGCCCATCATCATAAGCCGCTAGCTCAGTGCGAATGGTATGATAGGCAGCGCATACATCTTCTTGTGTCGCATCAACCAAATGCAATAGCGCGGCGCAGCGTTCGACATGGCCCAAAAACCTATGCCCAAGACCGGCCCCATCAGCCGCTCCTTCAATCAGGCCGGGAATATCGGCCATAACAAATTCACGCCCCGCTTGGCGGCCACCTTTGCGGTCGGGCGGGCCGACAACGCCAAGATTGGGATGCAAAGTGGTAAATGGATAATCGGCAATTTTCGGTTTGGCGCGGCTCATCGCGGCCAGCAAGGTCGACTTGCCGGCATTGGGCAAACCGATAAGACCAATATCGGCAATCAGTTTCAGGCGTAACCAGATCCATGCATCGCGGCCCTCTTGGCCGGGATTGGCATGGCGCGGTGACTGGTTGACCGGCCCTTTAAAGCGCGCATTGCCAAAGCCGCCATTGCCGCCCTTGGCCAAAACCACCGATTGGCCAATTTCGGTAAAATCAGCCAATAGGGTTTCATTGTCTTCAGCAAAAATTTGCGTGCCCACGGGCACGGATAATATTTTGTCAGGCCCGTCAGCGCCGGAGCGATTGCGGCCCATGCCATGCACGCCGGTGCCGGCTTTAAAATGCTGTCGGTAACGATAATCGATAAGCGTGTTCAGCCCATCAATACATTCGGCAATCACATCACCGCCGCGGCCGCCATCGCCGCCATCAGGGCCGCCAAATTCAATATATTTCTCGCGCCGAAACGAAACGCTACCGGCCCCGCCATCGCCGGAGCGAATATATACTTTCGCTTGATCGAGAAATTTCATCTGTCTTTTCCTCTCATGCCAAACTAACGGCATTTGCCAAAAAAGAAAAAGGGAGATGCCCAATCGGCCATCTCCCTGATACTTCGTGACCGCCCATGCGGGCGATAATGCGCCCGTTATTCAGCTGCTTCGGCGACCGGAGCAACCGATACGACGGTGCGACCGCCGCGGCTTTGTGAAAATTGTACATTGCCTTCAATGACGGCGAAAATCGTATGGTCTTTGCCGATGCCGACATTTTCGCCCGGGTGCCATTTGGTACCGCGCTGGCGAATAATAATATTGCCCGGAATAACGTGCTCGCCGCCAAATTTCTTGACGCCAAGACGGCGGCCGGCACTATCGCGACCGTTACGGGATGAACCGCCTGCTTTTTTATGAGCCATTTATCTTACTCCTCTGCAGCCGCTGCCGCGTCATCAGCTTTCGGCGCGGCCTTTTTGGCGGCAGCCTTGGCTGAAATATTGGTAATTTTCAACACGGTTTCATGTTGGCGATGCCCTTTGGTGCGGTGATAATTTTTCCGACGGCGGAATTTAATCACCGTCACTTTGTCAGCGCGGCCTTGTTCCAGCACTTCCGCTGTCACACTGGCGCCTTTGACAACCGGCTCACCAATTTTCGGTTCTTTACCGGCTTCACCCAGCATCAGAACTTCATCAAATTTAACCTTATCACCGGCTTTACCATCAAGTTTCTCAATGGCGATAATATCATCCTTGGCAACACGATATTGTTTGCCACCGGTGCGAATTACTGCGTACATCGGCCTATCCACCTTCGTATCGTTCAAACTCGTGCCAAAATATAAGTTTTTCGGCGATTGAGCGGCGAATATACGCGGCCAGCGTGGCAAGTCAAGCGGATAAAATCAGCCGCGATGAGGCGGCAGGGCGGGGCGTTACCCTTAGTAATACAAAAAAATATGTGATATAAAATATTTATCATTGAAAAAATGTTTTTTATCGCCTAAACAAGCGCTCAGTTGAGAAAAACGCCACCGGTAAAGGAGCGCACATGTCTGAGCGCCATTATTTGACCCATTTACAGCAATTGGAAGCTGAAAGCATTGAGATTATGCGCGAAGTGGT